>DATGJV010000149.1:0-3191 GCA_035295005.1 Ktedonobacteraceae bacterium
TTCCGCAATATCGTTGACGAGAGCGTCTTGCAACTCGCGGAAGTGCGCGGCAGCGGCGTAGGTAGCCGCGACCATCAGGATATCCCGTGGGCCGAAAGCTTACGCCAGATTCAGGCGCTTACCAACGAAATATTACCGGCGCTGATTGAAGCCGCTCAACCTCCAATAACCGTTTAACTGGTCGTTAACTACACGAATACAGCCATGTATTGCTTGCGAGCAAGGTGAGCAAGTGTTATAGTATAGCTAAAGCGGCAAGGTGATACAAGAAGGTACGCGCATGTCAGCAGACTTCTCTGAAACCAATTCTCATACAAAGGATGGATTTGATGCCCTTCAGCCTCTTGTCGCACAGGACAAGGTGCATATCTCAAGTCTACCGACAAGACCTTTAGTAGGCGTAGCCGGAAGACCCGGTAGCACAGACCCGATCACGCCCGATATTCAACTTACGCCGCGCCAGCAGCGTGTACTCCATTACCTCGCTCGTCGCCGTAGGCGCAATATTGCCATTACGCCACGCACACAGCCTGATGAGGTTCTCGATAGCAATGGAGCCACGTTTGCTGCCACACCGGCACCATTGACGCCCGCTCCTGTATCTGATGCCCAGGTCATCGAGGCCATTCTCACAGAACAGGCCGCGAATTCCAGTATTATTGATAGCGTTCCCATCATTACCTCGGTACCGCCAGGCGTTCCTGTACATCTCCCCAAAGTTCGCGCCGCTCCATTCAACGTAGCTGTACAAGATACTCCGGGAACAGGGGTACGGGCAGGAGGACACACAAACATAAACGCAGGCACAACTGCACTTGTCCGAAGTGTTTCTCCCAATGTCGTGCGCAAACGCTCGCCGCAACAAATCTGGCGGCGCAAGAAGGTGTTGCGTCACCTGTCACGGAAGTTCATACACCGGACGCACCGCGAGGAGCGACGCCAGCAGAAACGGCTCTGGCTCACCATTGCTTGCGGCTTGCTCGCGTTGCTGGTTGTCTTCCTGTCTGTGGCAACTGCCGGGTATATCGTTGTGAATAGATTTGTCACGACCACACAGGCAAAATATGAGCAGCAGGTATTGACGCTGGCCGATCTGTTGCCGCTCGATAACCTGAAAATGTACGACAGCAAGGGCATGATCGTCGGGCAGATGACCGACCAGGGCTTACATACCACTGTGCCACTTAACCAGGTCTCCCCATTGCTGCAAGAAGCCACCATTGCTACCGAAGACCGCAATTTCTGGAGTAATCCTGGCGTGGATATTCTCGGTATTATCCGTGCCGCGCTGGATGATCTGCGTTCAGGCCGCATTGTCGAGGGCGGCAGTACCATTACACAGCAACTGATCAAAAATTTGATTGTGGGCAACGAGTCAACTATTGTCCGCAAACTTGAAGAAGTTGTGCTGACCCCACAGGTCAACAGTCACTACACAAAAGCGCAGATTCTGGGAATGTACCTGAACAGCATATATTATGGCAACCAGGCGTATGGCATTGATGCCGCCGCGACGGTCTATTTTGGCCTGGAAGATACGCCTACCAGACGTGCGGCTGCGCAACTCGACCTCGCGCAATCGGCGTTGCTGGCCGGAATTCCGAGCAATCCATCGGCCTTTAATCCGTTTACGCACCCGCAAACGGCGTTTAACCGTTTTGCAGCAGTGCTAGACCTGATGGTAAACCAACGCTATATTACAAAAGTGCAGGCGCTGGACGCCATTCAGGAGGCGCAAAGTCCCAATTTCTTTAAATCCGCGCCCAGTCTCGTCAATCGTGCGCCGCATTTCTTCAACTTCGTGCTGTCTGAATTGCAAGCCATTTTTCATTTGAAGGATTCTAGCCAGCTCTCGCGTTCCGGCATGATTGTCAATACGACGCTGGACATCACTCTCCAGGACAAGATACAGAAAATTGCGCAGCAGCATATCGCTGAACTCCGCGACGCTCACCATGTGACCAACGCTGCTGAGGTGCTGATTGACTTCCACACGGGCGCTGTCATCTCGCTGCTCGGCAGCATTAACTACAATGATGCCTCGATAGATGGGCAATTCGATGTCGCAACTCAGGGCTACCGCCAGCCGGGATCGTCGTTCAAGCCCTATGTATACGTGACCGCTTTCGAGCAGGGAGCATCACCGGCCCAGGCGATTGACGATGCCCCCACGACAATAGACCTGCCCGGTGGAGACCCGCCAACCTATTCACCAACAAACTACGACCTCAACTACCACGGGCATATGACCTTGCGCTGCGCGTTACAAAACTCGCTGAACGTTCCCGCCGTCAGGGTCTTGCAACATGTCGGCATTAGCGCGGCAATGCAAACAGCCGCGAAGATGGGTATCAGCAGCTATCAGGGAACGCCCGGCTATTCACTGGTGCTGGGTGGCCTCGGCGTGCGTCTGATTGACCACACATCAGCTATGGGTACTTTTGCCAATGGGGGAGTGCATGTCCCCTATTACGCCATAAATACCGTCGTCTCCGGCAACACCGGCAAAGTCCTTTATCAGCACCAGCGCAATCCTGGCACGCGAGCCATCAGCCCGCAACTTGCCTATATGATGACCAGCGTTCTTAGCGATAACTCATCACGCATACCTGAGTTTTACGATTGCAATGTGCTGCAACTGTACGCGAATTCGCAGCAACAATGCTGGGAGGGAAATCGCGGCGCAGTACGCCCGGCAGCCGCCAAAACCGGCACAACCTCCGATTTCCGCGACAACTGGACGGTCGGTTATACCACCGACTTTGTGATGGGTGTCTGGGCCGGTAACGACGACAATACGCCGATGGTGAATGTCACCGGCGTTCAGGGTGCCGCGCCCATCTGGCACGACTCCATGTTGCTGGCAGAACAGGGACATAGCATCCGCGACTTCACGTATCCTGGCGGTCTGCAAAAAGCCACCGTCACTTATCCCGATGGCGTTACCACCACCGACTGGTTTCTGCCGGGTACCGTTCCCAGCTTTACCGCTCAACCCACTCCTGAACCAACTGGCGAAAGTACCCCTTCAGCTACACCGGAATCCACCCCAACATTGCCTTCCCCTCCTCCTACGCAAGCCAGCGTACAACCGTATTGCCCCGGTAGCTACAGCTTCTCGTTCAACCCTCCCGGCAACGGTGAGCCTGGTGATGGATGGTGGTAGGGTGGTAAGGGCAGCTTGTTTGCAT
>DATGJV010000150.1:0-5382 GCA_035295005.1 Ktedonobacteraceae bacterium
GTGACCAAACGACCAGAACAGGTGCTGCCAGAGCAAAGGATCACCGCCAAAGGCATACTGATAAAAATGCGTTCCCAGGTGGCGATCCAGCAACAACAGACCACTGGCGGCGGTCAGACTGGGGATGGCAAATAGTAGCAAGAACGCAGTCACCAGCGTCATCCATGTAAAGAGTGGCATGCGGTTAATCGTCATACCCGGCGCACGCATTTTGAGGATAGTCACCACAAAATTCAACGCACCAGAGATAGATGAGACACCGAGCAGCAGAATACCGAGTACCCAGAAGTCCTCGTTTGTACCGGCACACTGAACAGCGTTGCCGCAGCCAGCCATGACTTCATTCAATGGCGCGTAGTTGAACCAACCGCCATTAGGCGCGGTGCCAAACAGAAAGCTGGACTCCAGGAAAATACCACCGAAGAGGATAACCCAGTAGCCAAAGGCGTTCAAGCGCGGGAAGGCCATATCACGCGCACCAATCATCAATGGTACGATGTAGTTACCAAAACCGACCAGCATAGGCATAACGAAAAGGAAAATCATCGTCACACCATGCATGGTAAAGACCTGATTATACTGCTCTGGCGACAACACCTTTCCGTTTGGCACCGCCAACTGTGTGCGAATCAGGAGAGCCTCCAGACCACCAACCAGAAAGAAGAAAAAGGCCGTGACAATGTACATGATACCAATCATCTTGTGATCGGTCGTCATCAGCCACCTGCCCACATATGTTTCGCCGAGGCTCTTGCGACGTTGCTCTACAAGTATGTCGCTCTCAACGACTGTGCGAGTTGCCATTGGCAATTCCTCCAACTATCCAGTCTCGCTTACGGGAACATTACCGCTATTTATGGACACGATATACGGACGCGATCATTACCTCTCCCCGGAGAGGGTGCGGTCCCTACATAAACACGTTATTGTAAACTTTGCAGATACGCGATCAACTGCGTGATCTGATCCGGCGTGAGCTGCCCAATAGTCATATCATTGCCGGGTTTCACTCCCTGGGGGTCCAGCAACCACTGGTACAGGCCGCAGTTCGTGGGATCAGCCACTTTATTGTTGACAATCTGACAGGCGGGATCATTTGACCAGTTCGCGCCGAGCCCATCGTTCGTCGTAGCTAATATACCACCGGCAATGAGATGGCGACTCCCAAAGTGCGTCAGGTTTGGCCCAACTAAACTTGTAACTTTCCGCCCATCGGTTGTGGTTGCTGAATTCCAATTAGCAATATCAACACCGACAATACCGTGGCAACCAGTACAGCCGCCCGCGCCCTTAAAAATTGCCTGACCCTGCGCCGCGAGACTACCGCCCCCCGGATTGGTCGCGAGTTGCTGCTCACCGCTAACCCAGGTGTTAAACTGGTCACCAGTGTTAAAGACCACGACATCGAAATCCATGTGCGCGTGCTGCGTGCCGCAGTATTCAGCGCATACACCACGGTAGATGCCAGGGGTATCAGCCGAGAACCACTGGCGGTTGTCGTGGCCGGGGATGACATCGGTCTTACCAGTTAGCTGGGGTACCCAGAAACTATGGATGACATTATCCGACACGAGGTCAACCTGCACTACCGTACCAGGTGGTACGTAGAGCGAGTCGGCGGTAGTGATGTTGTACTTGACATAGTGAAACTCCCACCACCACTGGTGACCAATCGCCTGCACCTCGATGGTGGTAGGCGTTGTTGGCTGTGCCAGCGCGAACATCGTTTTAACGGTGAACCCCAGCAAGATAAAGAGAATGATAGCTGGAGCGACTGTCCACATAATTTCAATGGTATTATTGCCGTGAATCTGTCTTGGCTCCGGCGTATTGGGACGCGCACGGTAACGCACAATGGCAAAAATCAGCCAGAACTCCACGGCCACAAATGTTATCGTGGCGAGTACCAGCATAACCCAGAACAGATCCGACTCCTGGTGCGCGACAGTCCCTTTGGGGTTCAATAGCGCGGGTGAGCCGCACGCGGCAAAAAGGAGCGAGGACAAAATGACGAGCGAGGCCATCTGGGCCGGTCGTTTCATCCCGCGAAATAAAGGCATCCTCACTTCTCATCTCCTAACAAATGTTAATGATGGAAATGCATTCCCTCACAAAATATGTGATACTCTTTCCATTATATGGCTCTAATGTAGCAATGCTACCTGACATTCAGCTTGCAGTTTATCAGATGTACCTTACAAGAACCTGAATGTCTGTCAGCCCGGCTGGTGGATGCGTCCCTGTCAAATTTTCATGTAGATACAAAAATGCCGCGGCATTTTTGTATCTACATGAAAATTTGACAGGGACGCATCCACCATATAATAGAGTATATTCAGGCATTTGTAAGGTGATGAGCAACGCTTGCAAGGAACCTATCAGGGAAGTCATTGACAATAGGGGATGTCAAACTATCTACCGAAGGGGTTCGTATGAAATTTATACGCCGCGTTGCCTGGATAGCGGTCGTCGTTACATATTTTTTGATCGCGCTTGGAGGCACGGTACGCGCAACCGATTCCGGCTTGAGTTGTCCCGACTGGCCGCTCTGCGACGGTCGGGCCTTCGCCTACGGAAGCTACCATGTATTTCTTGAGCAGTTTCACCGCTATGTGGCATCAATTGTCAGTATCCTGATAGTGATGTTGTTCATAGGCGCTCTCATGTGGGCGCGTAAGAAGCGGAACATCCTGATTCCGACGCTGCTCTTGCCAGTTTTTCTGATTATTCAGATCGTCCTCGGCGGTCTGACAGTGCTAATGAAATTGCCGCCGGAAATTATCACGGCCCACCTGGGTACCGCGCTGATTATCTTCGCGCTCATTATTACCATCGCGGTCATGGCAGGAAAAGCAGCACCGCGCCGGGAGCATATTGAGAAGACGCGCAAATTTGCCCGACTGGCGATGATCAATGCCATCCTCGTCTATTTCCTCATGCTGAGCGGCTCCTATGTCGTCGGTAGCGGTGCATCGCTAGCCTGTCCCGGTTGGCCCATTTGTACGCCAGCCTCGTGGGCAGTGGTCAATCACCTCGCGGATATCAATGTTCTGCACCGCATCTTCGCGACAATCGTGGGATTGATACTTATCTGGACGCTGCTATCGGCATGGCTGAGGCGCAAAGTCGCTCCCGGTCAGGCATGGCTTGCTGTCACAGCAGGAATTCTCTTCGTCGCACAGGCTATCGTCGGCGGCGAGATCGTTCTGCTGGACAAACCTGCGTTCGTAGCTGGTCTGCACCTTGCACTCGCCACCGCCGTCTGGGGTTCGCTGGTATTGCTCGCAGCCCTGGCAGCGCGACAATTGCGAGCGGAACCGGTTGATGAGTCTATTGATGGCGAAGGCGAAGGTCAGGGCGAGAAACGCGCTGCTAAGAAGGAAGTTGGCCCGGTGCGCCAGACGATCAACAGCTATGTTGATCTGATGAAACCCCATGTCACTATCCTGCTACTTGGTACAACGCTGGCGACAATGGCGATTGCCTATCGCGGTCTACCGCCGTGGTACCTTATCATCCCAACATTGTTGGGCGGCGCGATGGCGGCGGGTAGCGCCAATTGCATCAACTGCTATATTGACCGCGACATTGACCAGATTATGGGCCGCACACAACGCCGTTCGTTACCAGCCGGCAAAGTACAACCCGCCCAGGCGCTGATTTTTGGTACTGTGCTGGGAATCGGGGCGTTCGTTATCCTGACGGCTTTTGTGAACCTGCTTAGCGCGGTACTGGCCTGTTCCGCCATCCTGTTCTACGTGTTCGTCTATACGCTTGGTCTGAAACGCACTTCGGCGCAAAACATTGTGATTGGTGGGGCCGCCGGTGCGGTTCCCGTATTAGTTGGCTGGGCCGCCGTAATGGGCAATCTGGCACTGCCCGCGTGGTGGCTCTTCGCCATCATTTTCTACTGGACACCGCCGCATTTCTGGGCATTGTCGCTGCTGATTCAGAAGGACTACGAGAAGGCAAAAATTCCCATGTTGCCCGTGGTAATGGGCGAGCAGGAGACGCGCAAACAGATCGTCCTCTATTCTTTGCTGTTGCTTGGCGTGACGCTCATCCTCTTCGCGATGGGCGCGATGGGTTACTTCTACCTCGTCTCCGCAATCGTTCTGGGTGGTATACTGTTGTACATGGCGGTACGGCTCTGGCGCGACAAGACGAAAAGCTGGGCGCGTACCCTGTTCTGGTACTCAAACTGCTACCTCGCCCTGATTTTCGCGGTGATGGTCATAGACAGGGTTATCCCGTATTAATTAACCCGATGTGCAACTAAATCAGTTAAGCGACGAGCTGAGCCAATTGGAGAGGCTCGTACTCTTCTTGGATGTTGAAAAGGACGGCGACAGTATGCATAAGGATCATGCGTACCAAGCGATTGCGCAAATGCCACAGATCGCGTGCCCAGACGCGTTTGACGCCGCAGCGGTCAACCAATTGACCGAAGACGGTCTCAATGCGGTAGCGCACTCGACCCAGCACGGGACTCCAACTGTGGGGCGGCGCATGTTTGGCAGTGCGAAAGGGGGTAAGCAACACAATCCCCTCCTGGCGCAAGTGCGCTTTGAGATCAGGCAACCAATAATTGCGGTCGCCCAACAACAAGCCGCTGGAGCCAGCGGTCAGGTCATCGTAGGCTGGTTCACCTTCATGCACATTGGCCGGAGCCAGAAACACATGCGTGATGACACCGGGCCAAGCGAGGCGAACATGCACCCGAAAGCCATAGAAGGTCTGTCGGATCGTGTGGTCTTTACCAAAGGCAGCTTCGCCTTTAAAGCGCGAGCAACGGGGCGCACGAGCAAACTGACAGATCGGCAACGGAAAACTGTCGATGATCGCCGTCACCGGGTCATAGGACACGAGCGTCTCACGGATCAGACACCAGAGGCGTTCTTTGACCGCCCACAGATTGGCAGCTTGCCGCACAAAGGTGCTGCGATCCATCTTGAGCAAGCCAGGGAAGAAGTGCGTCCAATGGGCCTGAAAGTACGCAAAGAGCGCTTTGTCCTGGCTATAGCCCAGATACGTTCCCACCAGTTCCATGGTGATCACCTCACTGTCACTGAGCCGAGGCGCAAACCCTCGTTCGCGCAATCGGTGGTCCTTCAAGATGTCCGGCAAGCTATCGTCAATCAGACAAAAACATGCGATAATCAATTCGTCGCGGTTCATAGTGGTCCTCCTCAGTTCTTGACAAGATGTTCTGAGAAGAGTAGACACTATGAACCTTCTCTTTGGCAACTTTAGTTGCACATCGGGTTAGTAAAAATAAAAATACCACCAGATACCCTACGAAAAAAATAGGGTGATTACCCGATGTCTCTGTACCCTTTTTTTGCCTATAGTATGATGCAAGGGAAAGATGTATACCTATCG
>DATGJV010000151.1:0-2833 GCA_035295005.1 Ktedonobacteraceae bacterium
ACATCCAAATTAATAACATGACGTCGAATCATAGAGTTCGTGAGACGAGATATCAAAAGGTCAGTCCCATTAAAGTGACTCAGAAACCGATACCATCACGTCCCCGGCTGTGGATAACAATCCCCGCTCGCATTTGACGACGGAGAGAATTGCCTGGGCGTGAATGTGGTATCTTCTGTCAGGGTGCCATCGAAGTAAAGCCCTTGTGTGCGCAGGATGGAGCATGCGCCGGGTGCAGGGAGAATGGTGACAGAGGCTTCGGGGAAGGTACCGGCCTGACGTTGGATGAGCAGGGAATAGGGATGCTGGCCCATCGGCGGAACGTACCAGGAGAGCGTTACGGTCATGGTACAGTTTTTGGGTACGATCACCAGACCGGCGAACATGGCGCGTCCCGGCTCATCGCTGGTGGTGCTTGTCGCCGGGCCGACGGTATCCAGCGGGTGCCAGTCGCCACCACTGGGGTCGGTAAGAGAAGGTGCGGAGGCTCCGGGCTGGAATTGCCCGGCGGGACAGAGCAGTTCATCTCTGGGATAGACGTTGTATTGCGGGCAGGCAGTATAGGAACCGCCGCATAATGGGACACCTGTGTCAAAGCCATCGCTGTACAGCAGTTTGCTTGTTGATGGGACGTAGACGCGCACGTAATCACTGTAGGTATCATAGCCATAGACTGTGCCGAGCTGGTTGTAGACGAGGCGCAGTTGCAGGTTGTGGGTGGCACCTCCATGAGCATCGAGCGTCACCGTGTCATGTTCAATTGTGCGCACGTATTGCGAGGCTTTACTGGCGCTCTCGTTGGTCTGTACTACGTATAGCCCATCGTGCGTTGTCGAACGGTCAATTTGCGCGGCATCACCATAGTGTACGAGAAGCTCTTCTACCTGCTGATTGTCCACGTAGACCTGCACATCCTTTGTTTTCAGATCGTGCAACATCTCGCGAGCAATCGCAAGCAATTCGTCTGGCGGGGCGTGACGTACTTGATTGAGCAGTGTTTGCGCAACTAACGAGGTGAAGAGTTTGCGGGCTGCAGCCGGGTCATTGACATGCTGCACAATTTCCTCTTTACGAATACCTGCGTTGTCCTGCTGGTAATAGTGCAGACGGTCCTCCAGGTTCTGAGCGGTAATTGTCTCGTGATAAGCAGGAATTTGCAAGGGGCCAATTACGTTTAAGACGTGTTCAATTAAGATAGGTGTGAAGAGAATGACGCCATCAACGGGATGGCCCACCTCATGTTTGTAGAGATTCATGGCGATTTGCGCGGAGGTTGGGAAATCGGCGGAGAGATTCGAGTCACGCAGACCCCAGTTGGCGAAGGGCCACCAGGAGCGGTATTGCGGTGGAGCCTTTTGACCAATCGTTGGGCTGTTGTCCACATACTCGACAAATGAGATATCGTGCAGCGAAAATGGCGCAACACGGCCACCATTGATATTTAGCTCACCGTATTGTCCGGTAAAGCCACCCGTGGGACGCAGTTCCGCACGGTCCATCGTTTGCACAAGAAAGGTTCGCGGCTGACCCACGCCGAGTATCCAACCCAACGCACCCAACAAATTGCGCACCTGCGCCAGGTCAGATGTTGCCTGGGGTAGTGCCTGTAACAATTGCGCGAACTGGGAACGTGCATTGGCACTGACCGGTAATGCGTTGATGTCCAGTTGTCGCGATTGTAATTGGATGTCATTGAGTAGTGGCAGCATGTAATCAATCGTGCTACCGAGCAGCGTCAATGTGGTTGGCGTGACCAACGGTTGATTGGAACTGGAGAGCAGCGATCCACGAAACGACGGAGCCAGTACTAACGCGGTCTGTACCAGCTTTGTGCCAATAGTAGCAACATCCATGCCTATTTGACTGGCGGCCCGTGCTGTGGTGACTTGCGTGCGATACTGTGGCAAGTATTGCGTCACATTCTGAATCACACCGGCATGGTCAATCGTATATTGCAATTGCGAGAAATCTTGATGAGCAGCGGCAAATTCTTTTTGCGCGTTATGTAATTTGCTCTCGTCCAGATAGCCGGTAGGGTGCGATTTGAGTCCGGTAAAGATTGTCTTCACATTCAATAAGTGTTGCATGCCGCTATATGCCTGGTTGCGCAGCGCGTTATACGTATTGTATGCATTGAGACCATAATTCACAGCATATGTTGCCGGTATGATGATGCTGACGAGCAAGACAGCCAGCATACTCCAGATAATAATGCGTTGCCGTTTTGTGCGCGTGCGTCGTTTTTTCGGCACAACAAGGGCTGGCTCGGTCTGTGGAAGAGGTGAGTCTATGGTGGGCGAATCGCTATCGGTCAAGGGGTCAGGCATGACTTCCTCCGATACCCATAAGAACAGCAAAATACATGTATTCCCCCAGAGATACGCTATTTATTTACATAAAGAAATTTCTATTTCATTATTTAGAACGTTCCGCGAGCCTGAAGCGTTTCTCACACAACAGACTCTGCTTGTTTTCTCTTTCTATTGTATGGAATTGTGCCAATTATTGCCAATCTTATTCATTGTGACCGATAGATATGGTTTGTATCCCCAAAGAAGGCCGGAGCGGATACGGATGCTTGTACAAGCATTCGTATCCGCTCCGGCCTTCTTTGGGGGGCGCGATAAATCGGGCCCCTACAGAGGTTGGCTGTGAAGGCGATTAGATTGGCTGGAACTGAGTTTCGCCGATGCGAGTATGCCAATCCTGGTTTTTGCCGGAATACTGAGAGGCCATCCAGATGTGGTCAAAGCTGGGACCATCATAGGAGGTTGCCTCGTAGTCACCCCAGCGGGTGTTCAATGTCGGAGCAGTACCCTGCATGAGGAAAATG
>DATGJV010000152.1:0-4365 GCA_035295005.1 Ktedonobacteraceae bacterium
GAAGATGTTCTTACTCTAGCCATTCGTTCATGGCCTGACGAAAGCAAAGCGTTAGAGGCGAAGGTACTTCTCGGTATCGCGCAATTTTACGCCAAATATCAGGGCAAGTTTTCTCATGAAGAGTTCATCACCAAAATGAACGTTACTGACATCAATCGCATTTACCGTCGCGCTCAATATCATATGGACGATGGAGGTCATGCGAGTACAGCCACGGCAAAGGCTCTGGAAGAAGCCTACAACAAAGGCAAGAGGACACGCAGACTGGAAAGCAAGTAACTGTAGCGCGAACACAGCCAGGGCCGTTGTGGTGGCCCTGGCGCAAGCAACCCTGATCGTTGGATTCAGAATCACTATCGAAAGTATAACGAATAGCTGAAAGGGAACCATCACTTGAAGAAATCAGTCTCCAGTCTCATCTTGAATGGCATTGCACTAGGGCTATTGCTCTTTACGGCAACCCGTACCATTCATCTCTTCCAGTACCTGTTACCCGCCGATCAATCGTACATGGCCTTTGTTGCGCTTGTCGCCTTTGACGGTGGCCTGCTCGGCTGGATGAACTACTTCTTGCGCGGCGCGAAAGGCCCGCATCAGCGTGGCATCGCGGCCTGTCTCACCGTGATTGACCTCATCGCCGTGATTATCTCGTTTAGTGGCGACATGTTCTTTGTCGCCAATGCCAAGGGGATTGTCCACATTGACCCCGCCTGGGCAACGACGATCATCTGGGCGTTGGTGGCGATCATTGCCGCCAACCTTGCCGCCATCGTCGGTTGTCACATGATGTCGCCTGAGAACATCGAAGCGCAACGCCTGGAACACACCAACGATAAAATCATGACCCAGGCGTTTGACCTGCTCGACAAACAGAGCGATGAACTCGCCGCCGAGGTTGCGCCCATCCTGGCCCAGCGCATGATAGACCGCGCCCGCAAAGTCCACATGACCGGACACAACGGCCAATACGGCACCGGCTCGCAGCAGCAGTCCCCTACCCTACCACCGACGACGGTCACACCGTCCGATACGGTAGATTATGTCAAGTTGGCGCACCACATGCAGTCATTGCAACAAGCAAGCCCTTTACAGCAACCCGTCCTGGATACAACGAAGGCGAACCAGAACGGGAAATAGTGGAGCCTGAAACGGAAGCTAAGACGGAGGTAAAATCTCCCGTCTTAGCTTCCGCGCCGGAAGAAAAAACTTCCGCAGTAAATACAGAAATTGAGCGCCAAACGGAAGAAAAAACTTCCGCAAAGCCTAAAAGAATTAAGCGATATGACGGTTCAGGCAGACGCAATACTGACGAAGAAATTGATGTCATTTTAGACGCTTACTTACAGTACGGAATCCTTCCGCATGATGTGAGTGACAGGCAACGTAGGGACTATAAAAAGCATCCTCGGATGGAATTAAGGAGAATGTACCTTGAGCAAGCGGGACTTATCAAAAAGGGTAGAACGGGTACAAAAGGCAAAACTACTGCCAATAATCCTAGAGGGACGAATGTTCTACCTTATCGAAAACGACAGGCATAGCGTGAGCGGCGCAAGCGTTGCTGAGTTTGACGCCTGGGCTGATTCGCTTTGTGAAGAGATTGCCAGCGTGGATAGGGAAGTGTGGGACGTGTTCGCTCGCTGGCAATTCATTTACTACCTGATAGAAAACGATGTTTTAGTAGTGCAAGAAGAGGGAGGCGGAACTATTTTACTGATTGAAACGGAAGAAAAAACTTCCGCTGATAGTGGCAATGAAACCGCTTCCCAGGCGTCTTGAGGTTGACAAATGTGGTATAATGAGGATAGAAAAATGTTGAGGTCTAGCGGTGCTTGCGACACCCTAGACCGTGACGAAAGAAAGTTGAGTTTCTTCCATATGAACAGTCTATCATCCTGTCCTCATTTTGTCTACGAACTGGTAGGCCCTCGTGATAACTCCATTTTCTACGTTGGCATCACCATGGATTTGTACGCTCGCTATCGTCAGCACATGCATTGCGATGGAATAAATGTACTAAAAGATCAACGGATGCAAGAGATTGTTTTAGCAGGCCATTTACCGATCATGCACACCCTGGAACGTGTAGCGTCGTTTGCTGAAGCCAGGAAACGAGAAGACTGGTGGATTATGCACTACCGCTTTTCCGAGGTCAAACTGCTTAACATTGTCGTTCCGCCTAAGATGCAATTTAGAGCAAAGCCGCCTGTGAAGGTGAGGGTGAAACCTGAAAATGCAGGCCGGGCCAAAGAACGAACCTTTGCATCAGTGATTGATATGCTCGTAAGCGTCCATGAAACGGGTGCATGGCCTGATGATATTTCACTTCCCATGCGCCGCTACTACAAAAGAACGTACCCTGAATTTTTCAGCACAAGTAAGCGTAGTGAGAAATTACGGATAGCCCGTATGCAAAAGGCTGATGTGCTGAGAACTCAAAAAAGGTTGAGCCGTAGCCATAAATAAAAAGGTAACAATAAAGGAGAGAGAGAATTGAACCAACAAATAGCCAGCATATCCATTCACGACAATCACGTCATCCTGCACCTGGCAGACCGCCGGGAACTCGCGCTCAGTATCGAAGATATCTTTTTCGTGCAGGGCTGGGCGCACGACAACAACATGGAACTCTTGGAACTTCTGTACCAGCCCAAGGACAAGATGTTCAACGCGATCCAGGCGTTGAGAGAGCAAGAGGGAAGGGAGCAGATGTTATGAGCGGAGAGCGTTACTGCGTCGTTGAGGACTGCACCAACCTCGTGCAAGGCTACGCCGTGTTTGACCATGGATTTGAGCCTCTGCAATCAGGGGAGGCGATAGGCCAGATGGTCACGGTCGTCTTTCAAGTACCGCTCTGTGACTATCACGGCGCGTTGATGGATGAGTTCCGGCGCGACTATCCTCGGCCAGAATGGAGTATCAGTCATGACCTATGAAGTAGATGATATGGTGAAAATCCTGCGCATCAATGCCTATATTCAGCGTGGTATGGGTGAAGTTTCGCTAGATGAGAAAAAGGTTGTATGTGTCGCGCTTGATCGCACATGTGCCTTTGAGGATGAATACGATGCTGAGCAATTGTTGAGTGATGCGCAACTGAACAACTTGTTCCACCAAACATTTGGATTTCTGAAGCAGGAAGGGGAGTAGCCCCATGCCAGAACCAACCAAACGGACTGAGCGAACCAAGTGCGAATACTGCCACCAGATGCAGGTATGCGACCTTGTTCGTAAGCCCAAACGCATATTGGGCTTTGTCTTCTTCCCGCTGGTGAGACTGTGTATCATCTGTCGTTATAACGTGACGACACTCTAGTTGAAAGGACGTTCAAGAATGATTGACACCAACAAGATTAGCATAGAGTTGGATGGAGGCGAAACGCACGCACTGATGAAAGCCATTGTGATGCGCCTGGAACAATTAGAAAAGGAAGTAGTAACTCCACAGAACAAAGAAGAGGTACAAGCTCTCTTTACTGTTACGCAAAAGCTCGGGCCACATATTACACGTAAGGCCGCGCAATATAAGCAGCACGAACAAGATAGCCTGAATTAGCAATAATAACGTGGTGGACACGTTGAAAGGGAATGATGAATCCATTCAAGACGCTCACGCAGATGGTGAAGTACCACCGGAGTATTGACGTTGAGAAGGCGCTCAGGTGGCAGTACAGTATTGGCTATAAAGCAGGACAGCGCGATGCCATGCAGCATATGCCCTGGCCCTCTGAGCCGCATACCGACCCACTACAGGAAGTGACGCCACTGCCACCCGTACCACAGCAGAGCGTGCTATCCATGCAAACCGGCCAGTTCGCTCGGCTCGTGCGAAAGCAGGAAGGCCGCACCATTCACACCCAAATCATGAAAGCCATTGGACAAGTGCAACTGGCGGAATTACAAGCCAGGATGCGAGAGAAAGAAGGACAACCCTAATGCTCAACAACTTATTCAAGCGACCAACCTATGTACGCATGGAACAAGGCGCGTATAACCGCCATATTGCCACCATCAAAGGCGAGTCCAAGGTGCTGGCGGATATGCGCGTCAAAAAGGCTGAGGCCGAACTCGAAGCCGTCCTGGAAGAGCACACCCAAGCCGTCAATCGCGAACTGAAAGCCACTGAACTGTTGCACCGTGCGCTCACCCAACTAGGAAAAGTCGACCCCAGGCGAACCGGCGGTAAGCCCATGGGTCAGGCAATATCCGATATCTTCAATGACGCGAAAAAGCAAGGACTGTGGGGAGAGGCGAAGGAATGAATAGCAGCCTCTTAACATTCGCTAAAGAGACATGTAATGCGCATGTCGCTATTGTTGAGGAAAACAGCCTGAGAAGAATGTACCAATGGAAAGAGGTGCAACG
>DATGJV010000153.1:0-3078 GCA_035295005.1 Ktedonobacteraceae bacterium
AGGCTGCACGCGGTTTCACTATGACATGGCATCTCGATGTTCTCATCACACCCGGTCAGGACGAAGCACGTGCGTTTGTTGAAGAATACGAAACCTCCCGTGGCAAAACATTCACCAACGATGAACGCGCTACCATTGCAGCAGCCGCAACATATGCCCTTGCCTATGGCGCACGTTGCGAACACTGTATTGACCCACGTACAGGAAACTTCCCGGAGGGAAGCCACCGGGAAGCATTAGCAGCGTATGGAGACAGGTATCTGGCACCGTAACTTAATGTCCAAACAGCCAGCCGCCGTTGACATTGAGTACTTCACCTGTCACGAACGAAGCTTCTGGTGAAGCAAGATAGAGTGCTGCCGCGGCAATATCGTTCGGATGCCCTCCTCGTCCGACCGGGGTTTCAGCGATAATACCTTGCACTCGCTCATTGGACCACGCACCTGTAAAAGCTGTGTTCGCAATAAAGCCGGGGGCGATTGCGTTCACAGTAATCCCTTGCGAACTCAGTTCGCGAGCAAACCCATACGTCAGGCCCAGCACCCCGGCTTTCGCGGCAGCATACGCTGTCGAACCAGCACGGCTTCCGCCGGTGAAAGCGGCGATTGAACTGATATTGATAATGCGACCGCCTGGACGACGTAGGTGCGGTGCTACGGCCATTACCATCAAGAAACTGCCTTTTAAGTTCGCATCAAGCACGCTATCCCAGTTCTCTTCAGCCTCGCCAATCGGCATATCGGCAGTGACACCACGTACAAAACCCGCCACATTGACCAGCACATCAATCGTGCCAAAACGATCAACAATCGCATTTACAGCCCGAACCACTTGCTCACGCTGGCTAACGTCCGCTTGCTGCCAGACAACACCTGCGCCAAGCGTTTGCGCAGTATCCAGCAATCTTTCCTTATCGCGCCCAATAATAGCAACCTGGGCATTCGTTTTCACAAAAGCCTCGGCAGTTGCCCGTCCTATCCCGCTATTACCGCCCGTAATAATGATGTTACGAACAGGTTGATGGTTCATAATGCTTTACTCCTATCCAAAGAAACATTGTATTCTTTCAGATAATAGAACAGAGAAACAACCCGCTACTGCTAATCAGGACCTACTATGTTATAATAAGGCCGTGTCAGGTAGGGATAGCTTATGGAGATAAAATAATGAATGTGGTAATAGAGACTCGACATTGCCGCGCTCGTCGAGTCGGGCGTGCTAAAGCAGGCCCCTACGCGCTGCGGCGCGGGTCCGGCTCACGCACCCGTAGGCGCGGCAACCTTGCGCCCGTAGGCGCGTAGGGGCCTGCTTTAGCACGCCCAGGGGCACGAGTGATAGCGATGTGCCAGTCTGCTTACCAGATTATTTCTTTCATCTGCATTAACCCGTCCGCGCTGCGTACACACAATACCAGTAGAACAGAGAGTAGGAAATAATGCCAACACGAGATGACGCTTATAGATTGATGACCAGTCATGTGAAAAATGAGAATTTACAGAAACATATGCTGTCAGTGGAAGCCGCTATGCGCTTCTATGCCCGTAAATATGGGGAGGACGAGGAAATATGGGCGATGGCCGGTCTGCTGCACGACTGCGATTATGAAGAATACCCTGACCTGCGCGAACATACGCAGGTTTCCGCGCAATGGTTGCGCGACGGCGGCTATGATGAGCGTATTATCTATGCCATCCTTGCGCACAATGATTTGAACCTCGAAGAACAGCCACGTAATACATTGCTAGCGCGAGCCTTATATGCATGCGATGAAATAACTGGCATGATAACGGCAACCTCGCTAGTACGGCCCAATAAGAGTATTTACGGGTTGGAGGTCTCTTCGGTGCGCAAGAAAATGAAGTCGAAAGGGTTTGCCGCCGGAGTCAACCGCGACGACCTTGTGAAAGGTGCCGAGCTACTCGGCGTAGACCTGAATGAGCATATCGCCTTCGTGATTGAGGCCATGTCCAGCGTCGCCGAAACGCTTGGATTAGCCGGTACGCAGGAAGCGGCAACTTTATAGTGTAAATATAACAAACCTGTAGGGGCCGATTGATCGCGCCGGGCGCCGATTCATCGGCTTGCGTCTCAAATACCGTTATAGCAAAATATTATCTTTTTGGCCGATGAATCGGCGCCCGGCGCGATCAATCGGCCCCTACGGAATTGGCATAAAAGTATAGGCAATGGTAAACGATGATGATGCAACAGCGCAATTCAGTGCAACACAAAAGCCAGCAGCTTTTTACCGCCAGTGAAATCGCGGAATTTGAGTACTGCCCCCTGGTCTGGTGGCACCAACAATTTGAGCCACTGGCCTCTGCTGATACCGAGGAACTCTTTGCGCGTTTAGTGGAACTGGAATACGAACATGATACGCAAGCGCCTTCGGTACCGGAATACCAGATGATCGAGCAACTACTGGTACGCAAAGGCGCGTTTGAAGAGGGCCAACAACAACACCTTGAACATGCCGAAGAGGTAGAAAAGGTGCAGGAAGAACGCATTACAACGGGACACACCGGCGGGAAAATGCGTACAGTCGCGCTTGTAGCAGTGGCATTGCTGGTACTGGCAATCATCTTACTGGTAGCAGCCGTGGTGTTGCATTAAAGGGGGAGGATACAAAGCTGTGATTGGGAATATCCTGCTTTCGATTGGACTTGCCTTGCTCTTTATTGCCCTTGCCCTTGTCATCTTGCTCTTAAATGAGCGGCGTTACCAGCGCGAGCGGCTGATTATGGAACGCCACCGTGCATTGGGGCTGCCAAAGGGCGAACTTGTCTACGAGGACGCTGATGGCGCAGGCGAGACGCTCTCCTCCACAGCCTATCCACTGGTGGGCAAGCCTGATTATGTCGTGCAAACACCCGATGGGCGACCCATACCAGTTGAGTTGAAGCTCAATGTGCATGATGCAAGCATGCCATATGAAAACCATAAAGTTCAGGTGGCTGCCTACTGTTTGATTCTGGAAGACTATTTTGAGCAACCGCCAACGCACGGCATTTTGCGCTATGCTGACAACGAGTTCACGATTGAATATACGCCCGCGTTACGGAAAAAAGTGATCCGCCT
>DATGJV010000154.1:0-2544 GCA_035295005.1 Ktedonobacteraceae bacterium
TCATATAGACAACCCAGGAGTAATTGCGCCGCCGCCGCTCATTTTTGCGGGTCCATTGGCGATAGGTTTGTTGTTGCAAAGGTTCTTTCCGAAAAAGTTTTTGCCGCGTTGGATTGGCATTACGCTTGGAGGTATGAGCATCATTTCTGGCGTAATGCTCATACGAGGCGGGTTTCGAGAAATGCTTTCGGCGAAGACGAATGTCAATCCCACGTTACCGTCAACGACCATTGTTACTGAGGGTCCCTATCGTTATACGCGCAATCCGTTATACCTGGGGCTTACACTTATGTATGCCGGTATCACTTTCCTCGCGAACGCTTTCTGGGCCATACTCTTGCTGCCAGTTGTACTGGTAGTGATGGTCTACGGTGTGATTAAGCGCGAGGAACAGTATCTTGAGCGAAAGTTTGGTGAACAATATTTGAATTACAAGGCCAGGGTGCGACGCTGGTTGTAATAAGGAAATTGTCCTGGAAACCTGAATAGTGAAAGTTGAAGCAGATGGCAGGATATCTTCTTCTGGAGGGCGGCGCGGAATTTGGCGGCCAAATGGCTGTACCGGATCGAAGAGCTATTGAGCTTGCTGGCGGGCATGACGCTCGTATCAGCATCATCCCAACGGCAGCCGCGCCGGATCATAATCATCAACGGGCAGGTAATAATGGGGTGAACTGGTTTCGCGACCTCGGTGCAACCAATGTTGAATTGCTGCTCTTGATTGATAGAGCTTCGGCGAACGATGCCACTATCGCGGCCAGTCTTCGCCAGTCGCGTCTCATCTATATGCTCGGCGGCTTTACAGGCTATCTGGGCGAGACAGTAAAAGGCAGCGAGAGCGAGCGAGCAATGCGTGACGCATATGAGGCGGGTGCTGTTATTGCTGGGAGTAGCGCGGGAGCAATGGTTATGTGCCAGTACTATATCAATCCAAAGGGCGGACAGGTTGTTGCGGGCCTGAACTTCGTACCTAATACATGCGTGCTGCCACATCATAACACCTTTGGTAAAAGATGGGCGTCGCAACTCACGCAGGTGCTGCCCAACGCGGTTTTACTGGGCATTGACGAACAAACAGGCATGCTTGATGATGGCAGAGATAAAACGAACTGGCGCGTCTATGGGCGAGGCGTAGTGACGATTTACCGCAACGGCCAGCCGACAGTGTATACATCGGGCCAGCAGTTTCGTGATGATTTCTCCTTGTGAGTAACAAAGAGAGGCTGAGCAGCACATTGGTGTTCTCGCTGGCTGCTCAGCCTCTCTTTGTTACTCACGTTTTGCTGTTTATCTTCTGCTCTACTTTATGACGAAGTGCAGCGTTGTCACCAGCTGACCATTCAAGTACACCTCTACCTTCCCATTTCCTGGTTGAGTAAAGACTTGATGACTATGCAAGGAAACAACTGTTAAAGCAGTAGAAATGGATTCCTCCTGTGGTACACCATGTTTGGTGGTGGCGTACAGACGATTATTTTCGTACCACTTCACTACCATCAGGGAACCGGGCTCTTTCACCTTTCCAACGTTGATCATGCTCGTCAGCCAGATTGTTTGCCCAACGGTAAATTGTTGCATCGTGGGGTCCTGATTGCTCAGGTTCACGTTGTCAGAAAGCGCAACGGATGTAATCACAGAAGAAGCAATAGTGGATGATGTACTTTGCGTGGTGGGTGTTGTAATATGTCCCACGTTGAGTGCTGTCAGTAGTCCGCCAACAAGCAAGGTGAGGAAGAGAACTGCCGCAAGCAACCTGGCGCGTTGCTGCCATCTTTTGCTGGACTTGCTCCTTGTAATCGTCTCAATAGTGTTTTGCATAGTGGATATCCTTTCTTGTTGCTGATACACGTGCGGAAGGAAAAGAATTTTTGTCTGGGCCTCGGCCTGATCTCCTTTCAGTTTGGTGAGTACGTGCTCCAGGGAGTGCGCATCCTCACAGGTTTCAGCCTGATAGGCACGGCGAATATCATGGACCATGCGCAATTCAGGTTCATTAGCCATGCTCTGACAATCGCTTTGTCCCTGTTGTAACTTCTGAATAAGCTCGTCAATCTGCATGTTTGTTATACGAGTATGTGAGTAGTCATTGCGATCCATAGTTTCTTAAACCTCCTTTTTGTCGGTGTAAATGGTGCGCAAGCGACCGATAGCTCGCGAGATGATGCTTCTGACGGACCCCTCGCGTTTGCCCAGTATTTTCGCCACATCCGCACAAGGTAGTCCATTAACAAAGCGCAAACGTAGTGCTTCTTGTTGAATCGTCGGCAGCCGCTCAAGTGCAGCAAGCAGACATGCGTATTCTTCGCGGCGCATGAGTGCGTACCCTGGTGACTGTTCATCTCCGGCAGGAATATCGTCGGCGACAAAGTCCAGAGCCAGAGAAGGGCGTTGCAATTTGCGGCGATAGGTATCTATGGTCTTATTGCGGGTCACACGCCAGAGCCAGAGTGTCTGTTCGGAATCCTTGAGTAGACCAAACCCCGGTTGTTGCAACGCAGCCGCAAAAACCTCGTGTAGAATATCCTCGGCATCTTCTCTGGAGGC
>DATGJV010000155.1:0-5661 GCA_035295005.1 Ktedonobacteraceae bacterium
AATTCGCCAGCCGCGAGGTCATGATCGGTATCGTAGCCGTACAGCGTGGGCATGTCAAAAGCAGTCGAAAGGCCGGTCTGGCCTTGCGTGAGTAGATACTTGAAACGAGCGTTGGTATCTTCAGCCGTGCCGAAACCAGCGAACATACGCATCGTCCACGGCTTGGCGCGGTACATCGTAGGTTGCACGCCGCGAGTGTAGGGATATTCGCCCGGCATGCCGATATCGCGGCTATAGTCCATAGCGGCGTTATCCAACGGCGTGTACAGGCGCTCGATGGGAACGCTCGACGTCGTCATCAAGTCCTCGCGTTCGGGCATACGGCTCAGCGATTTCTGCACGACCGCTTCATCCCAACGCTGCTTTTCCCCTTGCAATCGTTCCAATTCCGCTTTATCAAAAAGTATCCCCTGCTCGTAAGCGGGTGTTCGTGAATCCGGCGATTTCTGCTCAAGCATGCGTATGAACTCCTCTCCTCTTCGTTGAGTGAGAATAGAATAGTACCCTGTGTACTCAGACCAACCTCTACATTAGACAGTATTCATCATAGAATATTGTATCACATGGAAAATTGGAAATTTTCACCGGGATAATATCTGGTAACAGGCTTATTAAGCCGAGAAACCACCATCTGGAGCGTCTGGTTCACCTGGAAAATCCACGTCTACGTAGAGTGCGACGATGGGAAAGCTGATATTGAGGCGGGCCAATTCCACGCGGTCCCCTGGCCCAAAAAGATGCAACGTCCAGAGAGTATTGCTCGCACGGCGATAGACATCCACAGATTGTCTTTGCGTATCCACAAGAACATATTCCTCTATTGTGGGACAAGAACGATAATAAACAAACTTGTCGCCCCGATCGTATGATGCGGTACCGGGCGAGAGAACTTCAACGACTACACGCGGGAATAAGATAATATCCCTTGTACCGCGGTCTCGTTCATCGCAACTGACAGTGGCGTCTGGATAAACGTAGCGTTCCTCGGAAAGACGCACGCGAGCATCAGAGTTGTAAACACGACATGGCCCACCATGCAACAGACGACGCAGCAAACTGGTAACATTGATACAGATAGAAGAATGGTCTAGCGTTCCACCTGCCATCATGTAAGCATAGCCATCAATATACTCATAGCGAGCATTAAGGCTATCGCGGTCAAGTGCCAGATAGTCTTCGACGCTCATGAATGTGCGATATGGTTGAGCTACCATTGGTGCCTCCTCCTTTTTATGCCACACATCAATTCGTGAAAAGAACAGTTTCATGGTACGTGGAGTAGCATGTTTTGTCAAGCAATGGCTGTTTATTGTGTGTACATTGGCCCTCTTTCCGCGTGTTCTGTAATGTTACACTTTATAAAAGAAAGGGGATTTCATGGAACAGACTACGCACAGTACACAGAACACCGCCGATTTTTCACAGTTGAGCCTTGAGGCACGCGAACAACAGATTGCCGAGATACCAGCCGCCGGGCGCGACCTCTTTCTGGTGAGCGCCGCACACGCCGTCATTCATGCTTTAGCCGTACTCATGCCATTGATTTATCCGCTTATTCAGATCCAGTATCATCTGAGTTACACACAAATTGGACTTATCGTCGCTATTCCAAACGCGGTAGGCGGCTTTTTGCAAATTATTTTTGGCTTGCTCAGTGCCTACATCCTGCGCAAGGTTATGCTGGGCGTCGGTAATATTCTGGTGGGCGTCAGCACCTTTTTTACCGGAACCATTGTTGGTTTCTGGTCGCTGATGATATGGAGTACGATTTCGCGTATCGCCGGTGCGCCCCAGCATCCTGTGGGCAGTTCCTATTTGACTGACCGCTATGGACGCAAACGGCATGGGTATGCGCTGGCCTGGCATGTCGCTGGCGGCAATATCGGCACGCTGGCGGTACCACTGATTGCTGGTCCACTGCTCGGCATGTGGGGCTGGCGGCCCGTTCTCTATCTTGCCGCGCTGCCGGGTATCATCTTCGGCATTGCGATACTCATCCTGGTTGATGAGCGCAACCTGCTTGACCATCGGGTAACGCGCAAACAGCAAAAGAGCAGAGGCGAAGGCATAAGAAGTTCACAATGGAAAGATGGTCTTAAAGCGATGTTTGCTCCATTGCGCAATCGCACGCTTGCCATCATCATGCTAGTCTCGATCATCGCCGCCGGTGGGCGCGGTCTCGGCAACGTTACGACCTATGTTCCGCTCTACCTACAAAATATCAGGCATCTCGACACCGGCATGATTAGCATCCTCTTCACCATCCTGCTCATTGGCAGCGTGCTTGGCCCCTTGCTCGGAGGGAGACTTTCAGACAGATTGGGACGCCGCCTGATGCTGTACGTTTTTTATGGTGGATCGGCTGTAACCACCGTACTTTTCGTCTTGCTTGCTGGACCGGGAATGCCGATCTGGCTCATTCCAGTTTCCCTCATCCTCATGGGCTTTGCTGTCTACGCGGAAAGTCCCCTGTTGCAAGCTTATCTCGCGGACTCGGCCAGCCCAGGCATGCGTGATAATGCATTTGGCCTGTACTTCGCGCTGGCCTTCGGAGTTGGCTCGGTCTGGAGCGGCATTCTCGGCTGGATGATTGATCGTTTCGGTTTCGGGGCAGCCTTTTTCACAATGGCGGCTTCCTACATCATCGCGGGGTTGTTGCTCACACTGCTACCGCGAGAAGAGAAAAATGCAGGGTAATTGGTTAGAGGAGCAAGCAATAAAGAACTTCAGGCAAAATACTGGGACAGCCGCAAAGATAATGCCACTATTATATACGTAGAACGGGTACTAATATATAATAGTGGCATTATCTTTGCGGCTGTCCCGATTCACAGAAATAATTCACAGACTCTGAATTTGTGCGATTTATCATTGACATAGCTAGAACTACATGTTATGATATTTACGCACCCCGTGTCATGTTTTCTGCATTACCCCTGGTTGGAGCATTCTCGACAATCGTCCTTTGTAGGTCATGTTGATTGTTTGTTTCTCCATAAAGGAGGAAGACGATGCTTCGAATACCTCAGTACCGATGGCCTGGGGCGGCCATCGTCGCGCTCACCCTGTCTATGATTTGTGTTCTTGTATTTACACTGGTCGCATTCGCGAATGAATCGCTTACCAGGATCACCAGTGACCCGTACACCAATACCGATAGTATGCACAAAACGGTGGTTGAACCCGATAGTTTTGCCTTTGGGAATACCGTTGTTTCCGCCTTCCAGGCGGGTCGTTTTTTTGATGGTGGAGCATCCAACATAGGTTGGGCCACGTCCACTAATGGTGGGGAAACCTTTACACATGGCTTCTTACCCGCGACCACCGTCAACGCAACCCCGCCAGGACCCTATGCTCGTGCCAGTGATGCTTCTGTGGCCTATGACGCAAGAGACAAGGTTTGGATAATTTCCTACCTGGGCCTCATGGCACCTGTTCCGTCTGTTGTAGATGTACTTGTCAGTCGCTCTACCGATGGTGGCCTGACATGGGGCAACCCAATCGCTGTAGCGGCAAATGGGCAGTTTTACGACAAGAACTGGACTGTCTGCGATAACACGGCCAGCAGCCCTCACTACGGTAACTGCTACACTGAGTTTGACAACGCTTCAAATGGTGATCTCGAACAAATGAGTACCTCTACCGATGGTGGAATGACCTGGGGAGCTGCCATGCCCACGGCAGATATGTCTCATGGTCTGGGTGGACAACCGGTGGTTCAGCCAAATGGGACAGTGATCGTCCCCTACATGGGGCTTGACTCTCCCTACTTTGCCTTTACCATCTCGTCCTTCATGTCCACTGACGGAGGAGCAAGCTGGAGTGCCAGTACGCTTGTCTCTCCGGGTGTCTTCCACCATCCTAATGGGAACATTCGCGCAAGTTTTCCTATCCCAGATGCCGAAATTGACAAATCGGGTAAGGTATACGTGGTCTGGTCAGATTGCCGCTTTGAGGCGAGTTGCGCTACCAGTGATATTGTGCTGAGTACCTCGACAAGTGGTATCACATGGTCTGCGGTGAAACGCATCCCAATTGACCATGTTGGTAGCGGCGTTGACCACTTCATCAATGGACTTGCCGTGGATAGTAGTACACCCAGCAGGTCTGCTCACATCGGGCTTACCTACTACTTCTACCCGAATGCAAACAACTGTACCCCCACCACCTGTAAGCTTGAGGTTGGTTTTATATCATCAACCAATGGCGGAGCCAGTTGGAGCGCGAGTGAGAAGATTGCCGGACCAATGACGGTGACATGGGCACCACTCACTACGCAGGGGTACATGGTTGGCGATTACATCTCCACCTCCATTGTCCCAGGTGACGATGACGCAACTCCCGTATTCGCAGTTGCTCACGCGCCGACTGGAGGGGCAGCGTGCGACATTATTACCTACCCAGGCGTCGTTTGCCATGTCTCAATTTACACGACACCTGAAGATCTGCTCCAATTAAAAGGAGGTACAATCACAGCAGGTAATGATATCGTCTATCGTGTCGCTCAGTCAGCACGACATGGTTTACCCACGGATTATTAAATGTGTAGAGCGAGTCTACCCTCGGAGTAGATTCAGTAGGAAACAGGAACTGCCCTTTCTTCCCTGGAAGAAAGGGCAGTTCCTGAAAGGGTACGAACGATGAAGAGTACTGATCGTTCATTCTCTCAGACAAAAAGAACGCTCTGGCAAAGCCGCCTGGGAACGCCTGCCGCTGGACTCTGCGCAGCCTTACTGGTGGGAGGACTTCTTATACTATTAAACCTGGCTCATCACAAGTCCAATGCTGGGTCGGAACCAGGTCAACCAGTTCTTCCCAGGCAGAACGCACCCCTGGCACCTCTGCATATGATAGATGCCTCGACCGGGTGGGACCTGAGCAATGGCAAGCTCTTGCGTACCATTGATGGAGGCGCACACTGGAACGATGTCACTCCGCGTGGAATACGTCTAACCTCCGCGAGTACCAGCACCGCCCTGAGCGCGTCGCTTGCATGGATCGCTGTTCCAACTGCTGTTGATCTTCCGGCTGATACTATTCTTCCGCCAGGAACGCGCATTTTTCGCACTATTGATGGGGGACAAAACTGGCAAAGTAGTGTCGTCAGCATCATTCTGGGAAACCTGAAAATCGCTCAGATGACCTTTACCACTGCACAGAATGGCTGGATACTCTACAATCAAGGAGGGATCGGCGGGGCAGAGAGAGCAACTGTTGTGCGCACAAGCGACGGTGGCAAGACATGGGAGGTAACATCTACCGTCCTACCAGCTTCCACCGACGCTCCCCCACCGGGCAAGCTTCCATTTGGTGGCACGAAAACAGGCATTACCTTCCTGGACGCTTCGACCGGCTGGATCACCGGTAGCGATTCCGTCCCAAATCTCTCCTGGCTCTTTATAACCCATGATGGTGGACAGACATGGAGTCAGCAGCATCTGTCCCTGCCATCGGATGCATCTCCAGCTTCACTCTCGTTACTTCCACCAACGTTTTTCTCCGCTACCAATGGTATTCTACCCGTCGGTGTGGGACCTGGGAAGACGATCATCTATGTAACACACGACCAGGGAGCAACCTGGAAGCCTACAACGCCGGTTTCCACCAGCCTTGCCGCAGTTGATTTTCTTGATGAGCAGCATGGCTGGCTAACAGATGGTA
>DATGJV010000156.1:0-2393 GCA_035295005.1 Ktedonobacteraceae bacterium
TGCGACTCCCCACCCATAAACGCCCCTGATGCTTTTCGATAATTTGTCTGGCAATGTAGAGTCCGATGCCCAGCCCTGGGTAGGTTTTCTCGGCTGGTTCGTTGACTTGATAGAACCGCTGGAAGATGCTCTCGTGATAGGACTCGGAGATACCAATCCCAAAATCCTGCACGCTCACCACGACGGTTTCTTCCTGGATTGCCATGCGCACTATGATCCTCTCGGCAGCTGGAGAGTACTTGATAGCGTTGGTCAGCAGATTAATGAGTACCTGCCCGATGCGGTCTCTATCGCCATAGATCTGCACCTCGACAGTTTTTTCCAGCAACAGATGGTGGGTCTGGGTCGTCTCCTGCACATTTTCGACGATCTCCTCTACCAGTTCAGCCAGATGAAACCGCTCCATGCGGTATGCCAGCTGGCTACTTTGCATCTTGGACAGATCAAGCATGTCGCCGATGAGCGTGGTCAGCCTATCAATCTGGGCATCCATACGGGCAAGGAAACGGACAGCCTCTTTATCATTGTGCTTCAAGAAGCGTCGTTGCAAGAGTTGTGTGAACCCTTTGAGGGAGGTGACCGGCGTCTTTAACTCGTGGCTCGCCATGCCGATAAACTCATCCTTGCGCCGTTCCTGCTCCCTGCGTTCGCTAATGTCACGCGCAATCTTGGCCGCGCCAATGATTTTCCCACCATCATCCCTGACCGGGGAAATGCTCAAGGAAACTTCGATGCGCGTACCGTCTTTTCTCAGGCGCACCGTTTCATAATGCTGAATACGGATGCCCTGCCGCAGTTTCCCGATGATCTCTTCTTCTTCCTGATAGAGTTCGGCAGGAATAATCAACGTGATATGTTTGCCAATCGCCTCCCCGGCACTATAGCCAAAGAGCCGCTCGGCTGCCGTGTTCCAACTGGTAATAATGCCATTGAGGGTTTTGCCGACAATCGCGTCGTCAGAGGATTCCACAATCGCGGCCAATCTTCTGCGAATTTCTTCCGCTTCCTTACGAGCGGTGATATCCGCTGCCACCCCCAGAAATCCAACCACCTCTCCGGCTGAATTGCGTAATAAAGTCGTTTTGATCGCAACCCAGACCGTGGTTGCGTCCTTGCGCCGTCCCATCCACTCACCGACATAATCCTGACCGTCGAGGACCTGCTGCAAGTCGTGGGCCAGCTGGTGTTCGTCTCTGTCTGGATACAGGAGAGCGGGCGTCTTCCCGATAGCTTCTTCCCTGGTATAGCCAAAAAGAACGTGCGCTCCTTTATTCCAGTACGTGATCGTACCTGTCAGATCGGTCACGATGATGCTTTCTGTGATAGTATCCAGGATGGTCGCCTGTAATTGCACCTGTTCCTGGACAGAGAGGGGGGTATTCTGTGTCCCAAAGAGTCGCACTATCTGTTCATCTTGTAATGCCACACATGTATTCCTTACTTTGCTGTCGGCAATCTTGCTTTCGCCTCATTGTAGCTTCCATACTATACCACATGATTGTCCTGGGGCAAGCAGAACAGTTGTCCTGTTCCTGACGGTAGGTCTCACCACGTGATGATGGCCGCAAAGCTTCTCAGAGAGAGTACTATAGGTTGCCGGGCGTGACTACTCCCCTGGCTAAGGCCTGATTCTTACCCACATGTTACAAACGGAGGTGAAGAGCAAAATGAGTGCCCTCAAGCAGCGTTTGCAAAAAGAGCCAGCCTTTCCAGATGGTGCGCCACCCAGCGGGCCATCATGGGAGCATGCCAGATAGCCATCCAGGCGGGCTACCTCTGTCCAGAAGGTGCCCACCGTCATGGTCCGAAGCGAGTGACCAGGTCGCTCGGACAACACGGCCCAGCATCAGAGGCTCAACCATCGCATTCGCCGGGCGCTCTGGGTCCTCACGAGCGTAGGCGCGTACCAGCCATCGAAGCGATGTTGATGCTGATATTCATCATGAAGCTCCTTTCAGTCCTTCAATCATATCCATCAAAGAGAGAAGGAAAGGATATTTTCGACCTCTACCCCTTTGCTTCTGTACTATAGGCTACAAAAGGGCGCAGGTGGCAAAGGAAATGTGACTTGAGATTGGCAGCATAGGCTTCAGGATGGGTATGCAAGACCTCCATCATCCGGTCATAGAAACGCCTGCGCCCGCCGGGATCTTGCGCCATCAAGACCGAGCCAAAGGTCGCGTGCAAGATCTGTCGTGCGTCGAATTGGTCAAGCAGCATGGGAACGGCTGTATCTCGCACGTCCGTAGGAGAGGGAGTACGATGAAGTTCTGCCGAGACATGATAACTGGCGCGGTCTGTTTCATACCGCTCAAGTGAGAAGGCGTAGATGTCCCGCAGTAAATCGGGTTGCACTTGAGCGACCGTCCGCAACGCTTCGAGGTAGCTGGTGC
>DATGJV010000157.1:0-13810 GCA_035295005.1 Ktedonobacteraceae bacterium
AAAGGGTGATATCCTTTAGACTAATCTGGCCTTTTATGAAAGGGAAGATATAGTGCCAACCACTTGACAAGACCCTTGACCCCACCCCGCTAACTAGAGTATGCTTAACAGCACAACGAGCAGAGTAATTCAGCGAGGATACCTGCATTCAACTTCTACCCGACGGATACCTCTCATTCAGTTTTTGAGATGATTGAGATTGTCATAGGAGTAGTTGCCTCACTTCAGAAAGGAATATTGTGCATGTCTGCGAAAATGATTGCACCTGAACTTTTTCGCCCGCCCGTAGATTTCTTTGAAGGCCCGTATGATATGTTGTTGCGTATGGCCGCCGAACGCACACCTGACCGGCAAGCGATTATTTACCATGATCTCATTCTGAGCTATCGCGAAGTGGTTTCGATGGTGAATTGTATCGCTAACGGGCTGCGCAACATAGGCATGCAGAAGGGCGACCGCATTTGCCTGTTCACCACCAACCGCCCGGAGTATACCATCACCTTTATTGCCGCCGCCTCTATTGGGGCCGTCGTCAGTCCGATGAATCCAGCGTATAAAGAGCGCGAAATCGCGTATCAGGTGGAGAATTCGGAAGCGAAGGCGATACTGGTGCAGCGTGAACTGCTGCCATTCCTCAAGACAGTGCTGGATCAGAAATCGTTCCCGAATCTTCAGCATATTCTGGTAACGGGCGCGAGCGTGCCGGAAGGAATGCCCGCAGCTATCCCCTTCGCAAAGTTGATGCGCGAGTCATCACCCAGACGGCCAGAACCGGCGGATGTTGGGCCGGATGATTTGCTGGCATTACCCTATTCCTCCGGTACAACTGGTTTCCCCAAAGGGACGTTGCTTACCCATCGCAACCTGACCGTGAACAACCTCCAGTTCACGACTGCGCTTCGTGCGAACTTTACCGATGTGGCATTGCTCTTCCTTCCGTTCTACCATATCTATGGCGTCATGCTGACCGGCAGTTTCCTTGCTTGCAGCGGTACGCAAATTATGATGGAGCGTTTCGATTTTATGCAATCGCTCGATTTATGCGAGAAGCACGGCGTGACCTACTACTTCGCGGTGCCTCCCATTGTTCTGGCCCTCGCGAACGCGCCGGTTGATTTGAGTAAGATGAAGACGGTCAAATACGTTTTCTCCGGGGCTGCACCTCTGCCACTCGATCCCGCGTACAAGTTGCAGGAGAAGATAAGCGCGAAGGTAGTACAGGGCTATGGTATGACCGAAGCTTCCCCGCTCACTCATTCACAGCCGGGTGATCCTGACCTGATACGTATAGATAGCGTCGGTTTACCCGTGCATAACACGGAGCAAAAGATCGTGGATATTGAAACGGGCGAGCGCGAGTTGCCTGTTGGCGAAGATGGCGAGATTATTATTCGCGGCCCCCAGATTATGCAGGGGTACTGGAAAGCGCCCGAAGAAACGGCGCGTGCCTTACGCAACGGCTGGCTCTACACTGGCGATATCGGGCATGTGGATGCCGATGGCTTTACTTACATCGTTGACCGCAAGAAAGAGATGATCAAATATAAGGGCTTTGGTATCGCACCCGCCGAACTGGAGTCTCTGTTGATGGAGCATCCAGCGGTCATGGATTCCGCCGTCATCGGTATTCCCGATGCCGAGGCTGGTGAACTTCCCAAAGGTTTTGTCGTGATTCGCCAGGGCTTTACTGTTACGCCCGAAGAGATTGTGACCTTTGCCAACGGCAAACTGGCGGGCTACAAAAAGATTCACACCGTGGAATTCATTGATACCATTCCAAAAGTGGCGTCGGGCAAGATTCTGCGCCGCGAACTCAAAGATCGCGAAAAGGCGCGAAGCGCAAACTCACAGGAGTAAGTTAATTTCAACAACACAATCAGGCGTGCTGCGTGGCAGCACGCCTGATTGTGTTGTTGAAATTAACTGAGACCCATCAGGAAGAGGCCGCGAGCGATGGCTTCGCCAGCGATGGCGCAGACGACGACAAGGTAGAGCATCCCTGTCGCGGACTGGAATGAGCGACCGCGCACCAGTACCCAGGCGAGACCACCCAGCACAAGGGGCATGACGAACGCGATCAGAACACGCAACCAGCCCATTACATCCGCGCCCAACGGAGCAACCGTTGGCACATCGGTGGCTGGTTTGACCTGGAGTTTCGAGGTGGGCGTGGTAGGTTGCGCACCCGCGGTTGCCGTTGCGGAAATAGCTGGTGCCGTAGACTTATCTGGCTGAGCATAGGTCGTCGTTGTGCCGGACGATAGGGCAAAGATGACCTGCAACAGGACACCTACGAGGACCAGTGTGGTCGCGAACAGCAATGGCTTTTCCGAGAGCGCGGGCGTGACCAGATACCAGTGGCCTAGCCACATAGCAGTCATGACGCCGCCGAGAGCCAGCGCGGCAGCAAAGAACGTGGCAACTGTGAAGACGCCGAGCAGGTTGTTGGGTGCAATGGGGCGATAGATCATGCCCAGCACGAATAATGTTGCCAGACCGGCAAGTGTTGTTAAGCCACCACTGAGTAGGCGCAATACACGCACAATTGAACCACCTGACCCTTCCTTTTTGCCGCCCACACCGGCTTTTTTGTCCAGCCAGAGGAACAGGTTGTAGGGTAGCATGAGCAGGAAGAAGAGTAAAAGTGGCAGCGACAGGTAGCCTGTCCATGCCTTGTCCAGTTGCGGAAACGTATTGAGTAAGTCCGGTGTGGAAAAATTCTGCTGGAAAAGATAGGTGAGACCCGTCAGGACAATATAAATAAGTCCGTAGGTAACAAGGAAGCTGCGTTTCACTTCACTGCGCCAGTCGAGTACGAAGAGTACCGCGAAGGCTCCTATCGAAAGTTCAGCCATCACTATAAAAAGCACAAGCGGGAGTTGTATCATGCAATCGAAATCCTTTTAGTCTGTCGTTCAGCAAGAAATTGAGGGTGAAACCCTTCTACTTACCGTTACTGATTATAGTTCCAAAAAACGTAGATATCAATAGACCCCACATCTTTTGTTGGATTTAGACGGCTATTGCTAACCGTAAGGGCTGAACTACATAGGCCGCTACTCCCTTTGCATTTGCATGTACAAATGCATCAGGCTTACGTTTCCGTAAGATATTATATGATCCGTTGACATCGGCACAAATGACGCGCCCGCCTTGTGTACGGTACAAACGGTTTCTCCGTCCAATCCGTTTCCCACTGAAGATATGTTTTTCCTCATCATCGGGTTTGTACGTAGGAATGGGGTCCCAATCAAGAAAGCTTGCTTTGGAAGTATAGCTCTCTTCCTGTATCTCGACCTGAATACCCACAAGCGCGGCTTTATAGGTGAGCATGTCAATAAAGCGGGCATGGGGTATCTGCACAAAGTTCTGATTGTTCCTTCTGCCCATGCTCGCTTCTTGCTTCCAGAACGGATTTTTGCCAATGATGAGGGTTCCTATCCCCTCTTGCACCAGCAAATCAATGATACGCTTGCTGGTAGCATGCAGATAGTGATTGACCTGCCAGTTCCGATGGGTGGTAATTCGCCGCATTTGCTTTGTCACCCGTTCTCGCTCAGCTTTGGGAAGACACACCGTCAGTTCTTTCATGCGTTTGTTGTACCACTGATTGATGGCTTTGAGCGGGCGACCGTTAACCAGTCGAGGAATAAATCCTGCACAGTTTGATGTTATCGCCGCCAGGTTGGTGACACCCACATCAATGGCAACACAGACGGACGGGTCTACGGAAGCTTGAACCGGTTCTTTGCTGTAAATGACTTCCACCACATAATAGCCCTTGCGCGGAACGATACGCACCTGATCAATCGTCTTTGGGTCTTGCTGTGTCTTCACCTCCACTGGTAATCCTGAAGGTTGAATTCTTCCCGGTGGCAGCCCCTTCTTGCTCTGGCCGCCACGGAGGGCTTGCACGGTATAGATCAGGAGATTACGCCCCTCCGTTTTATGTTTGTATCCGGGCAGTTTCGGGCGTCCGGTGAACGTTGCCTGGTTCTTCGACTTGAATGCGGCTACATCAATGATGGCGTAGCGTGGGTCATCCTTGCTGATACAATGTTGCTCAACTACCTGCATTGATCGTCTCTTTTCGTTGCCTCTACTTCCTCATAGTTCCATTTCCTTGCTCGCCAGTAGAAGTATACGCATGGGGTACTGTCTGCGTCTGCTACAGAGACAACACCGTTAGCATGTCATGTAGATAGCCCATCGCGTAGTGAGAAGAAGGCGCTGGAACATCTACATCCGGGAGCGAGACCAACTCCTGCATCGAACAGCCAGGCAAATGAGCCAAACGTTCGCGTTCCCTATGGGGAATGTACTGTCTTCCGCCAGCCCAGTTGCGCAAGATTCCTTCAGGAATATTCATCTCCTGAGCAACTTCTCGCTGCGTGTCCCCTTATCGTCGGATGCACGCTCTCAACGTATTAGGGTATGGGGGTTTCTTGCCAGACGATGAGCGATGCATTCTATAAAAGAGTTATCTACAGGTACGTTAGCCGAGCAAGTTGGAATGAGCCTTATTCCCTTGCTAGCAAATCAAACCTTTACATATGTATCGTCTATAGGGGTACTATAACATATCTGTCGTGGCTTGTCGACTCTTTTCGTCTTGATTGCATGTGAGTATGAAATGTGCTATATCAGGCATTAAAAGATTGCCTGAAGCGGCAATAGGAGGTTATGATTAGTGGCAACAGAAAAAGCACGATTTTGAAAAGCTACTCGAAAATATGCCTGCCACTCAGGCAGAGCTTGCACTTCGTAGCACTGCTAATAAAGAGTTAAGATCGCTAAGTCAAATTAATTATTAAATTCCATCAGCGCCGTCCCTCCCTTCCTCGATATTCTTCTCGCAATAATGGAGATCTGCCTCTGACACGTTTTGTTGATCTCATGCGTATCCTGAAGAAAATAGCATAACATGTCCACTATCACTTATGAAGTAGTGTCTAGGGGCATAGAAGGAAAGGGGACTCCTGTGGAGACACGTTTACTTGCGTATGAGCATGCGACAACAGCCAGTGAAATAGCTCATTGGACAAATGACCGTATCGGCAAAGAATTACCGGGCCATCCTGGGTATATTGTGGTGAGTGTGGTGAAATTTCAGCTGATTGGCAGTCAGGGCAACTATGATGCCATGATCCTGGTAGAAGTCACAGAAAGACAGATGGAAACGCAAATCACGCTACGCCAGGCCGATGTTGAAGTAATTCAAGAACTTACCTCATCAATGGATGAAACGGCTTAAATGGACATCATATCCTTGTTATTCTGGCTGCATTCATGTATCCTGTAAAAACTGAAGTTTGATACGTTTATGAGGCTAAAAAGGAGCAGGATATGGTAGATACACCTGAATGGAACGGACTGAAAATTATCGGTGCTGGTTTTGGAAGGACGGGAACGTTGTCCACGAAGAATGCGCTGGAAGAGCTAGGCTTTCGTTCCTGTTACCATATGACGGAACTCTTTGAGAATCCGGGTGTGCCAGAACAATGGCAAGCTATTGTCGCGGGAGCGCCTGTGGACTGGAAGGCTATTTTTACTGGCTATCAGGCATCGGTAGACTGGCCGGCATGTGCCTTTTATAAGGAACTTATGCAGGTGTATCCAGAGGCAAAAGTGTTGCTTAATGTGCGTGACCCTGAAAAGTGGTATGAGAGCGTTCTCAGCACTATCTATGTTGTTTCACGACGACGCCTTCCAGATTCTCCTCACTCGCAAATGATCAAAAAGCTTATCTGGGAAGGGACGTTTGACAGCAAATTTGAGGATAAGGACTATGCCATCGCCGTTTTTCACCGGCATATTGAAGAGGTGAAACAGCATGTGCCGCCTGATAAGCTGCTGATCTACGATGTGAAAGAAGGCTGGGAGCCGCTCTGCACCTTTTTAGGCGTCAAGATACCTTCTACACCATTTCCCCGACTCAATGATCGTGACAATTTTGTGGGGAGAAATCGGCCGGATAATATATAAGCGACTGCAAACCTTATGTGAATAGCAAGCTCAGATGTGTCCGCAGAAAGGTCTGCTCGCTTTCGTAGGGGAGCAACTCAATAGCTTCTGTGGGGGAAAACCAGCCGACGTCAGTAAATCCTGCATCAGAAGGAACTTGCGATGGACTGCCAGATGGCGCGTATGCGAGGTAGAAATGGATAGTCTTCTGCTCTACATCTCCATTCTTTTTCATGGATTCGCGTAGAATGGTACCGAGATGCTGAATCAACTGTACGTTGTCCAGACCTGTCTCCTCCTGAATCTCACGTAGGGCTGCCTGTTCGAGCGTTTCACCCTCTTCGACATGGCCCTTTGGCAAAACCCAGACTTTAGTTGCCCGTGGATGATGTGCAAGGGCGATCTTGAGCTTGCCTTCAACTTCACGCAAAATAATTGCTCCCGACGAAGTTGCCGTTCTTTGTACCATCTCCATCCTGCTTTCTTGCATTGATTGTGGGAATCCTTGCATTGTTTCTCCCTATTTTCGCACACGATACAGTATTCAGAAAGGAATCTTTCGCGCCTCCTCAAAATCTATCCCCTGCTCAACTGCCCACTGCTCAACCCCGCTCCAGAATGTTTCACACAGATCGTTAATGTGTTGTGGGTCGCGCAAGTCGCCGGACATAACGAGGTGGCAGAGTTCGTCATAACCATTGGGACGATGTGGGAGGGCGAGCGATTCCGCGTGGATACGCGAGGCGGTGGTGTAGTGATAACAGTTCGCTAACCCGATGATATAGGCACCGTTGGCTGCCATGTGCAAGGCGATGGCAGGAAAATAAGCGGTATTATGGCGGTATTGTGCATTGCGCAGTTTACCTATCATTTCGTAGAGTTCGAAGATGATGCAGCCACGAATAGCCTCGCTGAAACGTTCCGGCGGTTGTGAGAGAACAACGTCGCGCAGGATGGTGAAAAAGTTCTGCGGGTCGTGGAAGGCAAGGACATTGCAAAATGCGCCGTGTGTCAGAGGCCAGCGTTCGTCAACTTCGGCGGCTTTGGCGAGCAGGACATTTTTGCTCAAGAAGTTGATTTCAGCCTTCCACAGGCCGTGTACCCATTCGTGGTCATAGTCTTCATCGGGCGTGTCCAGCACGCACAGTATTTCAATGTCGGAGTAAGGGCCATCGGTACCGCGTGCCGTTGAGCCATAGAGGCCGGTTGCCAGGATATTCTTTTCACGTACTTCTACTGCTCTGGCGGCGATTTCCCTCGCGAGCTTCAGGCGCTGTTCGCGCTCTAGCGGCTGTGGTCCTCCTGGCATAAACGGTTGTCTCCTTGACTATGTGATGTATTCATGTATAGAGTATACCCCATCATTGTATTTGAGAAAATGCGATCACTATTGTTGTGTTTGCCATAACTGGATGTGACGATTATACTTGACGTTAATGATTTTAATGAAGGATATCTTCATGAAGGGCGGTCATGCGGTAACTGTGAAACCTACTTTGTATGGTACAATGAAGGGCGGGACACAAAGGGAAAATTATGGTAGTTGTAGATAAAAGTAGGCGAAGTAAATGATGAAGTCAGTCAAGAGTAGGCAGGGTAAGCCCAAAAAAAGCTTACTAGATTTGCTTAAAAGACGCCTTTTTCTCACAGTTGGGTTACTCATTTTCGGGCTTATACTTAGCCTCTTTGTCGGGCTTTTTGCCACCCTCAATCAGTATAATCTCGGTGAGCAAAAAGTTGCTATTCACGGGGACCTGAACGGGATTCTGAGTTCGATGATTGATCAGGAAACGGGTTTACGTGGGTATATTGCGACAAATGATCCAGCCTTCCTCGCTCCATATAATGCTGGAAGACCAGCATATCTTTCCTCTTTGCAACAACTCAAGGATGCCACGAATGGAAGTGATTTCGGGAATACACATCTTCAACTGAACCAGGTGGAGATACGGGCGGAAGATTGGTATAACAATTATGCCCAGGTGCAAATCCAGGAAATGCAGGTTGACAATCTGGCCGGGCCGCGTTCAAATAGCGCGAACGCTACCGGAAAAGCTCTTTTTGACGGTTTCCGTAATTCAATGACGTCGTTGCAACAAATTGCTGATAATGAACTGAGTGCGATGCAGGCGCGAACGAATACGATTGATACGAGTATTGCGCTCGTTGCGATACTTTTAACGATAGGAGCAGTAGTCGGTCTGTGGCGTGCAGTAGCCGGGTTCGCAAATCAATTGCGGGGTCAGCTTACAATCTTGCAGGATACTACGACGCAACTGGGCGAGGGAAATTTTAATGTGCGTGTCGGGAATCTATCCTATGCTGAACTCAACCAGTTGGGGCAAAACTTTAACGGCATGGCAAGTGCGCTAAGACGGCAGCAAAACATGCTGAAAGAACGGGATGTGTTGGAAAGTGTTTTGCAACTCAATACGACTCTCGCGAGCAGCCTGGATTTGCAGGCGCTTGCGCATGATTTTCTGAACAAAGCATTGTCGCTGTTGGATTTGCAGCTTGCGGCATTGTATCAGTACGATGCAGGTACAATACAACTGTCGTTGTTGGCGGCAGAAGGTATGCGACAAGATGAATTGCAGCAGGAATTTCAAATTGGCGAGGGTAATGTTGGGCGAGCGGCGCTGAATCGCGAGTCACTGCTGATCTCTGAGCCTACGAGTGACGAGGTGGGAACTTTTAAGGCCAGGACGGTGCTTGGCGTGGTATTACCAGCCTCTATTTATCAACTTCCTCTGATCGCGGGCAATGAACTGCTGGGGGTGCTGGTAGTTGGCTCGCTGTACCCAATGCAAGAGAAGGCACGCAATGTGCTGAATGTTGTTTCCAGTAGTTTGTCAGCGGCGATGGGCAATATCCGGGCGTTTCAACGTATTCAGGAGCAAGCCGAGGAACTGGAGGTGCGTAGTCAGCAGCAAGAGGGCGCGAATACGGAACTCCGACGGCAGCGCGATACTCTGACACTGCTCAATAGCGCGTTGGAAGAGGCAAATGAGGCTCGCAGTCAGTTCCTTTCTACAATGTCGCACGAACTGCGCACACCTTTGACCGCGATTATTGGCTTTAGTCAGATTATGTTGCGCGATATCGAGAAGGCGAAATTCAACCCGCGCCAAAAAACCAACGTGGAGCGTATTCTCAAGAACGGTCAACATTTGCTCGCACTAATTAATGATGTGCTGGACCTGGCGAAAATTGAATCGGGACGTATGGATGTGACAGCTAGCGACGTGGATATAAAAGGGCTGATTGCCTCGGTGATGGAAGAAATGCAGTCACTTGCCACAGAGCGTGGGTTACAGTTCAAGAAGGTGGTGGAAGAGCGGGCCACGCACCTTGAGACCGACGAGATGAAATTGCGGCAGATATTGCTCAATCTGATATCGAATGCCCTGAAATTTACGCCGCAGGGCGAAATTACCATTACCGCTTCTTACCTGTCTGCGAGTGAAAATGAAAGCGATAGGATAGCGATTGCAGTCAAAGATACGGGCATTGGTATTCCGCAAGAGATTCAGGAACGCATTTTTGAAGCTTTTTATCAGGCGGACAACAGCAATACGAGGAAATATGGTGGAACAGGGTTGGGCCTCTCGATTGTACGCCAGTTCACCGCGTTGCTGGGTGGCAAGTTGGAGATAGAGAGTGAAGAGGGCGCAGGCAGTACGTTTACCATTATTCTTCCTGTCCACCCGCGTAGCCAGCATAGCGGTCAAAGTAACCTGCGCCTGTTTCCAGGGCAGTTGGAAGTGCTGAGTACTGATGATGGGACGAATAGGACGGGCAAGATGCCAGCGAACGCCGACGGGCCGAGCATAACCGGACAATTGAGGTCGCTACCTGCCTCTTCAAAGGAAAGTGAGAATCAGGAAGGTAGCGAGCAAGAAAAATTTCTTGTGCTGGCGGTAGACGATAATCTGGACGTGTTACAGTTGATTCAATCGGCGTTAGAGAATACTGAGTATAGTGTCGTGCAGGTACGAAATCCATTGAGGGTGGTAGAATTAGCGCGTCGGCTGCACCCATACGCAGTCACACTGGACGTAATGATGCCGCACGTGAATGGATGGCAAATTTTGCACCAACTCAAAGCGAATCCTGAGACGGCCAGTATTCCAGTGATTATGCTCACCGTTGTTTCGGAAAGCTCGACGGCCTTTGTGTTGGGGGCAGATGATTACCTTCTGAAGCCCGTGGAGGGTAAGACGTTACTGAAGAAGTTACAGAAACTCTATTCTGCGTGATAAAAAATAAGAAACAGAAGAGGGGGACTTCAAACGTGGAGGAGAAAAGTGAGAAGCACGCTGCCGATTATACAATTCTGGTAGTGGATGATAGCGAAGATATGCGTGTACTGCTCTATGAGTTGCTGCATGAAGAGGAATATACCGTTCTACTGGCCGAGAGTGGTCAGGAAGCTTTGGATAAGGCCACGCTACACCATCCCCACCTCATTTTGATGGATATGTCTCTCCCTGGTATGAGCGGCTGGGAGGCGGTGAAACGTCTGCGACAATTGGACGAGTTTCGTACTACGCCAATCATTGCCGTTACCGCGCATACCGCGAAAGGCGATGCCGAGCGTAGTCTTGCTGCTGGATGTACAAGCCACGTGGATAAACCGTTCGATATTCTGGCATTGCTGGAACAAATTGAGGGTTTATTAATGTCCAGCTCCATCAGTTAGATGCAGTTGCTAAAGACATCGCGTAAGTATTTTGACGTATAGAGAGATAGCGAGCGGCTCAATCTCGTCACGACCATGATATCAATGCCTGGTTCCGAGGGAAAGTATGCAGCCCGATAGGAGATATGTCTTGTATCGAGTATCCACAGCAGCAATGGATACGGGTCGTTGTGCAGGACGAAAGTGAGAATGGCTGGCCGATGTGCCAGGCTCACATCCTGTAAATAGGCATTGATGCGAGTAACACCGCTAAAATTGATGATTGGACGCGGGTCGGCGGTAATAATACCATCGTTGGTTTTGAAGGTAATTGGGTTGCCGATCCACGGGACAGCCCAGGCATAATGAACATGTTCCTGTTGCAAATACGCGATGATGGGGTCATCATTCGCCGGGGCAATGGGGCATGAAGGCGATTGAAACGTCGCTGCCGGGTCCACCATCCCATAACTTGCGCTCTGCATACCGAGCGTAAGCAGCAACAACACAAACAGCATCCCCTCCACAATTGTAGGGGCAGCTTTGGCCCGTCTACCTGCGTTTCCAATCTCCCTGGATCCCTTGTTTTCGTATAGCCATACCATTATAGCTGTAATCGTCGTTGCGAAAAAGAAAGGCAATACCAGCATAAGAGGGGTAGCATAACGACCGGCAAGGTCATACTGCGTCGAGAGGAGTGCGGTGCTGGCAATGGGGGATGTACAGAAAATGGCAGCTGAACAGAGCGCAAAGAGCAATGGCAATGCCGCGAGATCGCGCACAAGCCGTAACCGAGGTCGTCGAGAGAAAAACGAACATATTACCAGTGCCAGAGTAATGAAGACACACAGCAAACCTATGATAGTCGTGCCTGCATGCAATGCTGAGGAAACAGCATCTTCTCCCGGCAAAGCGCCGCCGACAAGGCGCGGAGTCATGACGTTGCTATAGAACCACACCATGCCGCGTATGACATCCAGGTGTGTGGGATATTGTTGCTGAAATTCAGCATTTTGCGGATGGTTGCCAATTTGCAGCAGATACTTCACATTCGCCCATTTATACCGCATCCCCCACAAAATAGCAGGAGACGCACCGAGAAGGAATGCCGGAATGGCTGCCATACTGGTACCCCACCAACGTTTTCGTCGCACTACCTCGCTCACACAGTAGCTAATAATCCAGAGGGTTGCTGTCACGATGGCTGAGGCAATAAGCGGGTCAACCCAGAGTCCGAGGCCGGTAACAAAACCGATACCGGCCCAACGCCATGCCAGCTCTTTACGCGATGCTTCCTCGTGCCAGCGCTGTGTAAGCCGGAAGGCTGATAGCAGGAGGAAGAGCATGAGTATGAACGTTTCGATGTAACCGCCGAGCGTATGTAGTTCCAGGACAGTATCATATACGGGTGAAATCGCCGCGAACAGCATTGCAGTGGTTATGAAAAGTTGTGTTGCTCTTATGGGAAGTTGTGCTGCATGGGCCAGGGCTCTTGCCATCTTTCCGGTGAGCCAGACGACGACAAGCGAGAGCAGTGTAGGTTCAGCGCGTAATGCCCAGACAGATGGGCCAGCGATTTTGAAGAGGATAGCAACAAGATAAGCTTCCAGACTGCCCATATATGGCTGCCCATAGAAGTAGAGAGGCAATGGATGTTCACCACGCAGAATGTGTTCGGCCTGGATACCGACCATTGCCTCATCGCCATCAATCACGCCATGAGTACGAACGATCAGCCAGACGCGCAATGCCAGCGCAATCAGCATGCATACCCATAAAGGCGAGATGCGTAACGTAAAACGAATGTTACGATGATGGTTTTGTTCAAATGGTGTTTTCAGTGCCGTTTGTGAATCTGTCGTATGCTCATGTTCAATGGTTATTGTCGCGCCAGGAGTTGCTAACGTGTTCATTGTGGTGAAATACCCTCTCCAACCTATCCAATCCGTACTCGCATCCGAAACTTCTACCTTTCATTGTATTTTTGAGCAAAACCGTATATTTCTATGTAGTGTTTTACGGGTCACAGAGAACAGACATGAAAGATGCATCTGCAACATGGTATAGTAGAAGAGAATCTGTAGGGGTCCGCTTGAGCGCACCCACTTGCACGAGCGAAGCAATGTGCAAGTCATCATTTTCAGTGCGACTGGCACATCGCTCTCGCTCGTGCCCTGGGTGCGCTGAAGCGGACCCCTACAGCGCACCCATCTGCACGAGCGCAGCAATGTGCAGTCATCTACGCAGTATTTGAAAGGGGGCATACTCATGGAGGCCGTCAATCTATCTGAAAAATTTGGCCTTTTCTCTGACTATTGGAGTCCTAAGATAGCGGGTGAATTGAATGACTCGTATCTTAAACTGGTAAAGCTCAAGGGAGAGTTTGTCTGGCACCATCACGAGCATGAGGATGAATTGTTTCTGGTGGTGAAGGGACGATTGCTCATCAGATTGCGTGACCGCGATATCTGGTTGAACGAGGGAGAATTTGTTGTCATTCCAAAGGGCGTTGAGCATTTGCCTGTGGCGGAAGAAGAGGTGCATGTGTTGCTACTTGAGCCAAAGACAACGTTGAATACGGGAAATATAGAGAACGAGAGAACGGTTGCCGATGCACAATGGATTTGAACGCCCCAGATCGCTGAGTCCCGCGCTTGAACCCTACGCGAATATTTTCAGGCGCTATACGGAATTTGATGCGCGTGGTGCCTCCCCGCTTTACGAACATCTGAGCATACGAGTCGCGGCTGACCCGGAACTGCTTGAACTGACGACGTATGCACGGAAAGGCCAGCCGGTGCCGAACTTATTGTTCGGCTCGGTGCAATATCTCTTGCTCAAGGGTGTACAGCACCCGCTCGCAGCCTACTATCCTGCAATTTCAGGAGATACAGGATCGCAGTGGGTGGAAGACCCTTATCCCCTTTTTCGTGCTTTTTGCTTTGAGCATTACGACGAGATTCGCGATTTGATTGCAACACGCCTTGTGCAGACGAACGAGGTACGGCGCTGTGCCTGTCTGTTACCAGCCTTTGGTATCGTCGCGCAACAGGCGGGAGAATTGCCGCTTTCGCTGGTTGAGGTCGGGACGAGCGCGGGACTGAATTTGTTGTGGGATCACTATGGCTATGACTACGGCGAAGATGGGCGCTATGGGGATGCTCA
>DATGJV010000158.1:0-5674 GCA_035295005.1 Ktedonobacteraceae bacterium
TCCAGACAGTATTCTTTATCGGGAAAAACAAGGCATAGCAAGAAGGCATTGTTATGATGCAAACGCATCGTTCGTGCATGATGCACGAAGCGCAGTAGTCAAGAGGAGTCATTACCATTGAAAATCATTGATGATGTCAAACATCAACTGAGAAGTACTGTACGACTGTCTACAGAAACATATAAAGAAGTAACCAGCCCGTTACGGCTCTTGCCAGATTTTCTGATCATAGGTGCGCAACGCTGCGGAACAACGTCCCTCTATTACTATTTAATGGAACACCCGCAGATAGTTCCCGGTACCGCGAAAGAGCTGCACTTCTTTGACGAACGCTATGCAAAGGGCATGCGCTGGTATCGCGCCCAGTTCCCCACGACCGTGCAAAAGTATTATGCCGAGCATATTCGCAAGCGAGACTTTATCACCGGCGAAGCAACGCCCGCCTATTTATTGCATCCCTATGCTGCTGAAAGAATTTCAAAGGTCTTGCCCGACGTAAAACTTATTGTCCTGTTACGCAATCCCGTTGATCGGGCCTATTCACAGCACTGGCTGATGACGAGAGTCAATGGGGAAACACTCTCGTTTGAGGAAGCACTTGAACGTGAGCAGGCGGTTATCAACTCCGAACGGGAGAAAATTCTGGCGGATGGGAACCGCTCTAGCCAGACATTTCGTTCATTTTCGTACCTTACGCGAGGAATGTATGTAGACCAGTTGCAAAACTGGATGAACTACTATCCAAAAGAGCGGTTCCTGATTCTTAAAAGTGAAGATATGTATAAGAATCCTACTGACGCGATCAAACAAACGTTAGAATTTCTTGGCTTGCCCGGTCAGAATATAACAACCAACAAAGAGTACAAGCAATACCGGTTAGCCCAGAAAGTAGGATACCAGAACAACGAGCGTCCACCTAAAATGAAACCTGAGACCCGGCAATACTTGCTTGACTTCTTTAAGCCATACAATGCACGTTTGCAAGAATTCTCAGGGCGTGATTTCGGTTGGAATGAATGATGGGGCTAGCATTCCATCTTTAAGGAAACACATGATGAGTGAGCAGCGATTGAGAATAGGCTTTTTGAGCGCGTTGGACCCAAAAGATAAACGGGCATGGTCAGGGACATTTTACTATACCTCCCAGGCGCTGCAACAACATTGCGGAGAGGTGATTTATATCAATCCCAAAGAAGAGCAGCCCTCGGAAAAAAAAGCCTTTTATAAGAAGTTACGTGTTTTTGTCAAGAAAAAATTTGCCTTCTCTCCCCTCTTTTCAATTGGCCGAAAATATTTTGTCTGCAACTATCGTATTTTCACCGCGAAACGATTTGCGAAATCCGCGAATCGCCGACTACGCGAATTACCGCTTGATATCATTGTTGCCGCCGCCAGCACATCAGAAATTGCTTTTGTGGAAACGGATATTCCTATCGTGCTGATAGAAGATGCCACCTTCGCGGTATTACATGACTATTACCCACAGTACACAAATCTTCCCAGAAGTATCGCTCGTGAGATGAATAATCTGTCAGCGACGGCGATCAACAAGGCCGAGATACTGATCTATTCTTCTACCTGGGCAGCTCAATCCGCTATTGAAGATTATGGAGCGAAGCGCGAGAAGGTGCATGTTGTACCAATGGGCGCGAATATTGATGCCGCACCCGCACCGGAACGTATTCTCAGCAAGAAGGACTCAAACCGGTGCAGATTACTCTTTATTGGTTTTGACTGGCAGAGAAAAGGGGGGGACATCGCCTTTGAAACCCTGCTGAAGCTCGAAGAGATGGGTATTCCAACCGAGTTGATCGTGTGTGGCTGTGTTCCGCCATCTTCCTACAGGCATCCGCATATGAGGATCATTCCTTTCCTTGATAAGAACGATCCAGCGCAAAACCAGGAGTTGGAACAGCTCTACCTCTCGTCCCATTTTCTGCTCTTACCAACACGAAATGATTGTTTCGGCATCGTCTTTTGTGAAGCAAATGCCTTCGGACTCCCTGTCATTGCTACCGCGACCGGCGGTACCCCTGAAGTTGTCAAAAATGGAGAGAACGGCTTCTTGCTCCCATTTGCCGCACGCGGGGATGCGTATGCAAAAATCATCGAAGAGTTATTCCACGACGAGCAACGCTATGACAAACTGGTGCAATCCAGCCGGGCCGCCTATGATAATCGCCTGAACTGGGACGCCTGGGGCATCTCGGTGTCATCATATATTTCAGAGATAGTAAAGCGAGAAGTTCAGAAAGAACGTCTGATCTCGTAAAACGTCGTCAAAGTTACTGGCACATGCCTCCTGATAGAGGGAGATGAAAGGTTTATATTATGGAAATGAAAGCGTATCTGGAGGGTATCCTACGTAGCGGATGGTTACTTGTGCTTATCATGGTCATTGCTTTCTTTGTTGGCAACAATATTGCAAATAATCAGACGGTTCAGTATAGTGCAACAACAACTATTCTCATCAATGGCCCTCTACTGGCTAATACCGCCGTTTCACTCAACGTGGGACAAATTAACACACCACTGGTCTATGAGTCGCAAATCACCGCCCCAAATCTGCTGTTGATTATCAATAAGCACTATCCGCAGCTCAACCCCATTACGCTGGCAAAAATTATCAGCGTCAATACAGATGCGAGTAATCAACTCTTGACTATCCAATTCGCCGACTCTTCCCCGGCTATCGCGACAGACGTAGTAAATTACCTTGCATTGCAATTTGTACAAAAAGAGACCGCGGATTTGAAACACCAGCTTGATTACTACGAGCAATCGCTGAAACAGACCATCCCAGGACTTATTGACCATATTAATACGCTGAATACAGCCATACAGAACCTTACAACATCACCCCCGGCGGGGCAGGGTCGCTCGACACGGCAAACGCTTGTGTTGGACGAATATCAGGTGAATCTCGATGAAACCAACTTATTTATAGATCAAGAGGCGCTCCAGGATATTCAGCGGACTCGTCCGCTCTTCTCGTCGGCGTATGTCATCACGCAACCAGCAGTTGCGTCAACATCCCCTACAAGCAGCGCGTTATCCGGCGGCGTCATCCGTCTGCTGGCGGTATTGATTGGATTATTAGTTGGGATTATTCTGCTTATCACAATAGAATATTTCAACCCATTCGTCCGTCATAAAGGGGAAATTCAGCGCATTATCGGTCTGCCGGTACTGGCCGAACTCCCAACCATATTCCGCTTTGAACAAACGCGGCTGCTGCAACTCCGCCCACTGCTTTTTCAATGGCGCATGAAGGCTTTGCTGTTGTTATGTTCTTCAATCGGCGCTCCAGCAATGCGCGACAACGGCTATACAGTACTCGTGACCAGTCCCCGGAAACGGCACAACTTTACGGCCATCCTGGCAATCATTGTGGCTCATAGCGGTTTCAAAACCCTGATTGTTGATGCCGACTTCGACAATCCCCGCTTACACCAGCAAATACGGCTCACTGACCCCTGTAATGAAAGAACGCGCAGAGGCATGGATCTCTCATTTATTCGTAAAACGGCCTACCCACGCCTCTTTATGCTTCCTGCCAATGCGATACCGGCGCAAGGTGAGCAAATAACGAGTTCGAGCCTGATACAACTATTGCCAGAGTTGCAAAGCTCGTTTGACATTGTTATTCTGAATGCGCCGCCTATTGACCACGCCGACACTCATATGCTTGCCACAAAAGCAAAAAATACCCTGCTGTTGGTGAGAAAACGCAGAGATAGCATCAACACAATGCGCGTAGCGTACAGTCATTGCGAGAAACTCAATCTGAAGGTACAAAGCTTGCTGGTGTAATACAGAGGGCAATAGCTAAGGAGGCCAGGGTACCCACGTGGGTACCCTGGCCTCCTTAGCTATTGCCCTCTGTATTACACCAGCAGTACTACCAGGCTAACAACTGGCACACTGGAAAGCAGCGAGTCCACCTTTGCCAGGATTAGGGTTATTATAGATGTTGTCGCCCTCGGTCACAAAAACCATGTTGCCATAAACGGCCGGGGACGAGTCAGAGCCGTAGGCGTGATTATAGACCGGGTAGTCAGCCACGATCGCACCATTCGTTGGATCAATTGCCAGCAAATCTCCAACCATTGGGGTACCCAGACGTACTGAACCCATCGTATAAACCACCGCATTTGTCCCCTGATTGACGACAGCCGGGGACGCCATCATTTCACCGCCAAAGTTTTGCGACTGCCAGAGGAAGGTTCCACCGCTCGCAGTTGAAAGTGCATCTATGGCAAAGATATACCCACCCGTTTTCGACCCGGCACCGAAGATGAGTTCGGTAACACCATTGATGACAACCAGGGAGCCGGTGGAATGAATCACGCTTTTGACGCCGCCAAGTTGCGCCGAGGTACTAAAATCGAAAAACATGGCACCAGTAGCAGGGTCCAGCGCATACATATCGCCGTTATTCATGCCGCTATAGATGCGAATGCCAAAGCCATTGGAGTCTGTAAGAGCAAGGATAGTGCCAAAATCGTCGTTGAACTGCGGGTGAGGATCCCAGAATGCCCAGGCCAGGGTGGGACCGCTATGGGCGGCAGTACTCAAAGCGTCCATATCAATGGCGTCCACGCGCCCCACGGTATTGTCTTCAGCGCCCACACCAAAATAGGCGTAGTGGTGTGCCGTTCCGTTGACCATCACCAGAGCTTCGGCGGGCGAACTCCAGACTGCATCACCGCACAATTCTTCATTTTTCTGACAGTATTGCGAGGAGCCGGGAGGTGGTGGATCATACCTTGTATTATACTGCCAGAGTTGCACGCCAGTTCCGCCAAGCGCACCGGCATAGTCTACTGAGAAAGCGTGTACGTAATCGCTATTGTCGCCGGTTACTACGATGGTACCGCCATTCGTACTCATAATCGCTGGACTCGCATAAACCGTACCAGGTGTCACATAGTTCCAGATGAGAGCGCCTGTGGCTCCATCGAAGTCGTACACACAACCGATACCTCCTTTGTTGCGCGACCCGCGACCAATGAAGACCTCCGTCTGTGTAGAGCCCAGTGCGCTAATATAGCCACTTCCCACCGCAGGAGAAGATAAGACGAATGACGTTTGCGGCATAGCGCCACAGACAGGAAATGGTACGCTCCATACTACTTGCCCCGTCGCTACAGAAACCGCGTACATTGTGGAGGCATCAGGTGTATTGGTCAAGTTGGCAGCATAGTAAAGTATGCCACCAACGATGGCCGGAGAGGAGTTCACCGATCCGGTGGTTGTATAAGCTGCACCTGTGATTGGTGCAAGCGTGTTGGCATTTGTCTTATTGAGTTGCGTGTCGTTATCCTGCATCCCGTCGCGTGCTGCATCAGCATGAAATTCCGGCCAATCAATCGGCGTACCCGTCATTGGCCTTGCATGATGTGGCGGCGATGCTGCATCGGTTTGATGCGCCCGCGAGGAGAACAAGGCCAGAGGTACAACAAAAGCCAGAAGAACGACAACAATCAACATCGAGCCAAATTTTGGCCGGGTAAGATTTCTCATGAGAGGCACTCTTTCATCAGCAGACAGCAATTATGTGAAAAGTTGTTGCATTTATCAATACATTTAACCACACCATCACTATTTTGCGGTTGTGATTGGGTTACGAATTGGTAATTAAACTGGCAAATACGTCTATTTCTGGTTGAGG
>DATGJV010000159.1:0-5584 GCA_035295005.1 Ktedonobacteraceae bacterium
TTGCGTCCATCTCAACCGTATCCCCATCTTTAATATCGCCTTTGAGGATGGCGAGGGCTACGCGGTTCTCCACCTCTTTTTGTATCACACGCTTGAGCGGGCGAGCGCCGAATTGTGGGTCATAACCCTCTGAAGCCAGCAGATCTTTCGCGCTGTCGCTCAGATGGAGCGTGATATTGCGTTCCGCGAGACGTGGTTGCAGGCGGCGTATCTGAATATCCACGATGCTCTTCATCTGGTCGCGGGTGATCTGGTGGAAGATGATTACCTCGTCAATACGGTTGATGAATTCGGGGCGGAAGCCCTCCTCGCGTAGTTTTGGACGTATCGTGCGTTGCACCTCTTCCTCGTCCATGCCATCGAATTCGTGCAGCCACATCGAGCCGACGTTGCTGGTCATGATAATGACCGTATTCTTGAAATCAACCGTGCGTCCTTGCCCATCGGTCAATCGTCCATCGTCGAGTAATTGCAGCAGGACGTTGAAGACTTCCGGCGCGGCCTTCTCAATCTCATCCAGCAGCACAACACTATATGGATGGCGGCGCACCGCCTCGGTCAACTGCCCACCCTCGTCGTAACCAACATAGCCAGGAGGTGCGCCGATTAACCGCGAGACGCTGTACTTCTCCATGTACTCCGACATATCTATGCGCACAATGGCCTGTTCGTTGTCGAAGAGAAATTCCGCCAGAGCGCGAGCCAGTTCCGTCTTACCCACGCCCGTTGGCCCCAGGAAGAGGAAGCTTGCCAGTGGACGATTAGGGTCTTGCAATCCGGCACGCGAACGACGAATGGCATCCGCGACAATTCCCAGTGCCATCTCCTGTCCAACCACGCGCTCACGCAGACTATCCTCCATTGTCAGCAGTTTTTGCACCTCTGCCGCCATCAGTTTGGAAACGGGAATATGTGTCCAGTGCGAGACGATCTCGGCGATATCCTCGGCATCCACCTCCTCTTTAAGCATGCGTGCGCTCTTGAGATTGGTCAGTTTCGACTCCATCTCGGCAATACGTCGCGTCAGGTCGGGAATAACACCGTAGCGCAGACGGGCCTCATCTTCCAGGTTATACTCGCGTTCAGCCTTTTCAAGCTCGACCTGTTTCTCCTCCAGTTCCTTCTTGAGCTTGCGTATCGCCTCGACGGGTTCGCGCTCGCTCTCTAACGAGAGACGCAGCGTGTGCAGTTGCTCACTCAAGTTGGCAATCTCCTGTTCTGCTTTCGCCCGGCGTTCGCGACTGGCAGGATCGGTTTCCTTTTTCAAAGCCTCCTGCTCAACTTGCAACTGGCGAATACGCCGGTCCAGTGCGTCCACCTCGCTGGGAGTGCTGTCCAGTTCAACGCGACGGCGGCTGGCAGCCTCGTCCACCAGGTCAATTGCTTTGTCCGGCAGAAAACGGTCGGTAATGTAGCGATTCGAGAGAACGGCGGCAGCCACCAGCGCACTATCCTGGATACGCACACCATGATGCACCTCGTAGCGTTGCTTCAGTCCGCGCAGAATACTGATGGTATCCTCAACGCTCGGCTGGTCAACCATCACTGGCTGGAAACGCCGCTCTAATGCCGCGTCTTTCTCGATGTGCTTGCGGTACTCGTCCAGCGTGGTTGCGCCGATACAATGCAGTTCGCCACGTGCCAGCATCGGCTTGAGCATATTGGAGGCGTCCATCGCCCCCTCTGCCGCGCCCGCGCCGACAAGTGTGTGCAGTTCGTCAATAAAAAGGATAATGCCGCCATCGGAACTGGTCACTTCCTTTAAGACAGCCTTCAATCGCTCCTCGAATTCGCCGCGAAACTTGGCACCCGCCACCAACGCACCGAGGTCAAGCGTGACCACCTGTTTATCCGCCAGCGTTTTCGGCACATCTCCGCGCACAATACGCTGGGCCAATCCCTCCACAATGGCGGTTTTGCCCACCCCTGGCTCGCCAATCAGCACCGGATTATTCTTAGTGCGGCGACTCAGAACCTGAATCACGCGCCGTATCTCTTCATCGCGTCCAATCACTGGATCGAGCTTGCCCTGTTCCGCCAGTTCCGTCAGGTTGCGCCCATACTTCTCCAGCGCCTGGTACTTGCCCTCTGGATTCTGGTCGGTGACACGCTGCGCACCACGAATCGTAGTCAATGCCTTTAACACATTGTCGTGGCTCAGTCCTGCCGCCCGTAACCCGCGTTGCGCCGCCTCGTCGTCGGTATCAAACATGGCAAGCAAGATATGCTCAACGCTCAAATATTCGTCCTTGAAATTGCTCATCTCGCGCCATGCTTGTTCCAACACTTTGCGCAAACGCGGCGAAATTCCCGGTTCGTTGCCACCATAAACACGCGGCAACCGTTCAATCTCGCTCTCCACTATGCGTTTTGCATTAGCAGCGTTGCCGCCCACCTTCTGAATAATCTGCTGCACCACGCCGCCCTCTTGCATTAGCAGCGCATCCAGCAAATGCAACGGTTCAATCTGGCTCTGGTTATAGCGTTTGGCAATCTCAGCCGCCTCGCTGATCGCCTCCCGCGCTTTATCCGTAAATCGTTCTATTTTCATATCAAAGATACCCCTCACATGCTGTAATGTTTGTTTATAATCTGATTCTAATTCAAATTAGTGGCACAAAACCATAGCAAGGTCAAGGACATCCTTTTTAACATGCACCATCCTACACCGCTTCCGCTTCCGCCTGTTTCGCCAACTTCTCCTCCTGGGAATCGAGCGGCAACACCTGGCAAGCTGCGGGTGGGAAGGTTAGCAGAACACGCTGAGCGACAAAATTGCCGCGAGCTTGCTGGCTGGGAATGTCGGCGGTCAAACTGTTGCCCGTATCGGTACGCACGTGGAAGCGTGTAAATGGTCCCAGGAAGGTGCGCAGTTCAATGACACCGGCAATCGCATTCTCGTCAGTAGATGTGCTGCCATCATCTTGCTCGTTCGCTTCTTGCAGTGATACCTCTTCGGGCCGCACGAGAATAAGCACTGCCTCTCCATCCTTCAATTCTGGCGTTGGAGGGACGTGGAGCAGCTGGTTATCAACACGGCACAGGCCCTGAGACGCCGATTCCAGTACACCATTAAACTGGTTGCTGCTGCCCACAAAGCTGGCGGCGAAAATAGTGCGTGGATTGCTGTAAATCTCCTCCGGTTGATCCAGTTGCTCAATCCTGCCTTTTGCCATCACCGCGATACGATCAGAGATTGCCAGCGCCTCTTCCTGGTCATGCGTGACATAAATGGCGGTCATTTTGAGTTGCTGCTGAATGCGGCGAATTTCGTTACGCAGGGAGACGCGCACTTTCGCGTCGAGCGCGGAGAGTGGTTCATCAAGTAGCAGCACTTTTGGCTCAACCGCGAGTGCACGCGCCAGCGCAACACGTTGTTGCTGGCCGCCGGAAAGTTGGTGCGGATAGCTGCGCCCCTTATCGCCGAGGCCGACCAGCTCAAGTAATTCCGCGCACCGTTTTTTGATGATATCTTTTGGCTGGTGTTTAATGCTCATGCCAAAGGCAATGTTTTGTTCCGCCGTCATGTGCGGAAAGAGCGCGTAAGATTGGAAGACCATGCCCATTGGGCGTTTACTGGCAGGACGTTGAGTGATGTCGTCTCCATCCAGCAGGATATTGCCCTCGCTCGGCACCTCGAAGCCTGCTACCATGCGCAGAATCGTCGTTTTGCCGCAGCCGCTTGGCCCAAGTAGCGTGACGAACTCACCGTGTTCGACAGCAAGCTGAATATGATCCACGGCGGTGTTGCGCCCAAAATATTTTGTGATATTATCCAGTTCAAGAAAGGCCATAAGTTGCTCCTTATCAGTTAGCGTGCTGCCGCAATATCAATCTGCGTACCACGTTGCCCTGTTCTACGCCCCCAGCTACGTACCAGCAAAATAATGCCCAATACACAGAGCAGCGTGAAGATAAAGCTCAGCACCGATAACGTCGCGGCTTTGTGCGGATCATTCTGCCCCGTGTTATTCAGGTAAATGGGGAAGGTGTAGAGGCCGAAAAGGCTGGCGATGGTAAATTCTCCCATCACCGTCGAGAAGACGAGCAGCGCCGCGCTGATCACACCCGGCCAGATATTTGGCAAAATAACGGTAAAAAACGTGCGCCACCAGCCGCTGCCCAGGCTATACGCCGCCTCCGTCAATACCGCTGTGTTTATCGCTCGCAGACTGTTATCAATCGGGCGGTACACAAAAGGCAGCGCGATAATCACATAGGCGCACACCAGCAATGGCGGCGTATTGACGATATTCAGGCTATTCAGCAGAGGGACAAGGCCGAGTGATAGCACATTGATAATCTGGCTGCTGTTGCCACTGAACTCCTCAATCAGTCCAACCGATATCACAATTGCTGGCATAGCGAACGGAATCAGCGAAAGGAAATCCAGCAACGGGCGTACCTTCGGCAGCCTCATCTGTACCCAGTACGCCGTTGGCGTGACCAGCAAGATAGCCAGCAGCGTTGTGGCAAGCGCCAGTTCGAGCGAAATCAGCAGCGTTGTTGAGAAATCGGGGTCGCTGAATGTGCGCGAATATGTCGAAAAATCAATGCTGCTCCCGTTCGCGAGTCCAAAGACCAGCGTCGCTATCAGGGGTATCACCAGATACAGGATAACCACCGTTAAAGCGATCTTATCCAGACCAAAACCGGAGCGTTTCTTTTCTGAAACCCCTCTGGTATTTAATGTATCAACCATTGCACGCGCTTGAATATCTCCCAGACTCATGGCTCTACCTTCCTTGCCAGGTGTTAACCCTGCGCAGCATCACTGTATAGAGCGAGACCGCTACCAGCAAGACAATAATCATGCCGACCGCCAGTGAATTGCCCAGACCAAAATCAACCGTCACATTGCCATTCATCACGAAATTGATGAGGATCGGTACCAGGTTGATATTGCCCTGTGCCAGCGCGAAAGCCGTGGCAAACGCTCCAAAGGAGTTGGCAAACAGCAACATGGAGGCCGCGATCAGCGAGGGCAAGAGTACCGGCAACCCGACACGTCGCCAGTAGGTAAAATTGGACGCGCCCAGGTTCGTCGCCGCCTCTTTCCATTCTGGACGCAGCCCATTTAAGGCGGGCAGTGTGAGCAGGATCATCAAAGGCAACTGAAAGTAAACATAGACGATGACCAGCCCCCAGAACTCGTAAATGCTGAATCCGTGTGCGTACAGGTCCAGGTGAAAAATGTTCAGCAGAGCGGCGGTGACAAAGCCAGTAACGCCCAGCGTCGCCACAAACGCGAAGGCCAGCGGCACTCCGGCAAAATTCGCGGCAATGCTTGAAAAGCCAATCAAGAAATTGCGCAGCCACGATACCCGCAACGTATACACGCCATAGGCCGCTAACCCTCCCAGCACGCCACCAATTAAGGCCGTGACGAGAGAGATTGAAATACTGGTTTCAAAGGCATGCAGGTTACTGGACAACGACAATACACGCTGGAAGTTATTGAATGTGAATGTCCCGCTCGTATCGTCGGTAAAACTCCCCTGAATAATGATAATAGCTGGTAACACTTCAAATAGCAGGCAGAACAATAAAAATGGCAGAAGTCCGAGCCAACTGGTGAGATGAT
>DATGJV010000160.1:0-5360 GCA_035295005.1 Ktedonobacteraceae bacterium
TCGCCATCAATGACGATCACCTTGTGTTCGGGCAGCGCGAGTGCGATACCAAGACCCATTGACGAGGCCATGCCCATCGCGTGTTCAAGATAGAAAAAGCTGTGGCGATGTCCAAGCATGTAAAGTTCGGCGGCGACCGCACCCATGATAGTGACGACGATGTTTTCTTTCAGGTCGGGATAAATTGCCTGTAAAGCATCTGAACGGAGCATATGCTAATCCTCCCACATCAGTTCGCGTGACAGTAAGACGGCGACGGGATGCAGCGAGGCAATCGCCAGCGTTTGCGCATCCTTGAGACGGCGGTAGATATCGCCGGAGGTATTGAGGTGCCAGGTTGGGATGTTCAAGGCTCGTAAGATAGGTTCTGTAGCGAGACCGCCCTGCGTCTGCCACGGGTCTTTCTCGCCCATGTGGCCGCGATAACTTATAAGCAAAAGCAGGGGAATTTTGTAGAGCAGAGCGAGCGAGACTATCGGGTTGATAGCGGCCAGAAAGCCGTGGTTTTGCATTAAGAGCGCGGAGTTAACGCCCGCGAGATGCGCTCCCGCCGAAATACCAACGGCCTCTTCCTCTTTCGCGATACGTACCAGCGTCATATCCGGGTCGTCGTCCGCCATGCGGATAAGGTGTACGAGCCATGTCTCAGGTAGAGCCGACATGATCTTCACATCGCACGCTTTGAGCGCGTCATAAATAAGTTTGGAGTTGGTGACAGAAACAGGCATAAGCCAGTATCCTCCATCTAGCAGCAACGGGATATGCTACCTTACAATGTATTATGGAATTAAGTATAACATAGATAAGCCGTAACCGTGCCAGTTATGCTACAATTTCACAGAGTGAATACGGCGACGATTCATTCAGAACGGAGTAAAACGATGGCTCAGCAAGAAGAGGTAGTGAATGACAATGACCAGAGCAACCAATCAGATGGACAAAAGTTGCTCCATGAACATCAGAAGATATTGCATCAACATTTGATCAGCAAGAAAGTGTCTGATCACCTGGCGAACGAGCGGACATTTCTCGCGTGGGTACGTACCTCTATAGCGGTAATAGCCTTTGGTTTTGTAGTGGAACGATTCGGCCTGCTGTTGCGCCAGCTGGGCTTAAAAGGCAATCTGGTGGGCGGCACTGTTCCCTATTCTAAGCTCTTAGGTATCATCATAACGCTGTTAGGAATTGCATTGCTGGTGATTGCCCTCATCAATTTCATGCAAATACGGCGTTCCATAGATGAGGAACATTTTCACCCAGGCATCACTTTCGCTATAATCCTAACCGCCGTGGCCGCTTTGATAGGTATTCTACTTGCTATTTACCTGGCAATTACTACGTAATTATTGCTATAAGTGCATAACATGTAACCCATGTTATGCACTTATAAATTCTATTGCTGGTAATGCTCGACAATATCTGCCGGGCGTTCTTTGGCCTCTTCGGGGTTCAGGCCAAACTCGCGTCTTGCTCTGCGCTGGCGCAGCAGGTCCCAGCATTGATCCAGATGAACCTCAATCTGTTTCAAACGTGCATGTTGTTCGTCCGTCAGTTCTCCGCCCTCCGCCATCGTCATGAGCGCATGCTCTTCTTTGACAAGGCTATCAATGTTGTGCAGAATCGATGTATCTTCCATATGTTGTTTCTCCTCGTGATTTTCTATCGCCTTTTCTGGTTTGCTCCCGGAAACTAGAAAGTCTTTGCTGCTGAAAAAGTATACGATATGATGCGGTATAATAGCAACGTGAGACGGGCAGTCCAGGTGGACAGACGGCTGGTATTCGACAATGCGAAATACCAGCCGTCTGTCCACCTGGACTGCCCGTCTCACATTAAAGCTAACGCGACAATTCGGTACCGACGGCATCTGGAATGACGAGAACGTCCTGACCGTAACGAACGACCTGTTGGGCATAGAAAGTAGAATAATGACCGCTGATGCGACTACGCAAGCCACCAGCCATTTCAAACGCATAGACGTGCAGCGCCTTCGGCGTAGTAATATCGAGGAGCAAGTTGCCAATGGTGCCGATAAACGTTCCACTTTCGCTCATCACTTTGTAATTGAGCAGGCTCTGTCCCAACGGTAACGTGGAATATTCAGCCTCGTCCTTCTCGTGAAGCAGCATGTCTTCCCTGTCAAACGTGACGGCATCGGTGCCGACAGCGTTGATTGCACTGGCAGGTAGTGCGCGATGACTGAACATGCCGGTTTTTACACGAAAGCCGCGAATAGAGTTCGCCGCAGGATTGGCCGAGGGATCAAAGTAGAAATCTTCAAGAGTACCGACCTTTGAACCGTTGTCAATAGCAACGACGGCAAGGTTTTTCAACTCAGACCATCTTTTGATAGATTGACCGACTGGTTGATCTACTGCCGGGTTCACCGTTTGATTTTGCACCTGATTAGCTGGTTGATAGGCAGGTTGGTTCACCGCCTGATTTGTTGGCGGATTGATAGGTTGGGTAGTTTGCTGGTCTATTGGCTGATTCGCCTGTTGGTTGATATATTCGTTATTTTCCATGAAATTCGCTCCTCAAGCAAAGAAAATAAACAAGGCCCGCTTATCAGATGAGCTGTAGGCTCAATAAACGGGCCTGACTACACTTGAGCAGAACTAGAACTTTGAAGGGCGCAGCACTTTGTGGAATAATCCGAACAGGAGGAAAGTTGGGGGCCATTGGCCGACGAAATTACTCCAGTCACGCTTGCCCATCAAGAACAGGGAGGCGGAGACAATAATCGAACCCAGCGCTGCCCAGTACCAGACCTCTTCCGGTACCTGGTCGGTGACGCGGAAGTATTGTTCCTGAGCATCGGTTGTTGCATTTTTAGCCGTGTCTACTGCTGCCATAAAATCTCAATCCTTTCGATTGGAAACTATGCGATATCTACATCCAAAAACACGTTTCAGGCGTTTTTATCAATAGTTGGATGTTCGCTATATTTCTACAGGTAACGGTTGCGTTGTGTTTTACTTCTATCCTGAGAACTGTTGCACAACGACTACAGAGAGTACACGGATTGCTCTGGCAATTAGTGACAATCTTTAACCTTTTGCGTTTACAGTGTGGGGACAGGTTGTAACCCTGTTCCCTTTGACGAGAAGCTCAGAACATTGTACCATTCTAAGTAGGGCAAGCTCTTTTGTCTTATTAGCAAGAAACTATCATGCGCAAAGATGCACGTATGGAACATATGCAAATCGAAACGAATAAACAATCTCCACCAGCTCCCTGGAAAATCTGGGTAAAAACAAGCCGACCATTTTCATTGACCGCCGCGGTCAGTCCTATACTGGTGGGAACAGCAATAGCGGCCTATGAAGGAACATTTCACGCAGGGGTATTTCTCCTCACATTGCTGGCGTCCTTGATGCTCCAGATCGGGGCGAACTACTTTAACGAGTACTATGACCATAGATATGGCCTCGACAGCCTGGATTCGCTCGGCTCCAGCACGGTCATATTTCGCAATGAAATGACTGGTGCGCAGGTACTGGGATGTGGTATCGGCAGCTTTGTCATTGCATCTCTGCTGGGACTCGTTCTCACGTTTCTCGTCGGGCCAGCTATTCTTCTGTTCGGGCTGGCTGGGATGGCAATTGCTTATTTCTATAGTGCCGCACCCTTCAAATTCGCCAGCCGTGGCCTGGGTGATATCCTGGTCTACCTGGCGATGGGTTTTCTGATGACGTGGGGAGCCTACTATGTGCAGATTCCGCGCTGGTCGTGGAGCGCGTTTGCTGCCAGCATTCCCGTTGGTTTTATTGTGACGGCAATCCTGAATATGAACAATGTACGCGACTATCAGGAGGATTTCGTCGTGCATAAACTGACGTTGCCGGTGCGTTTCGGGCAAACCTTCGGCAAGCGTTTTCACGCGATGCTGCTCATGGGTAGCTACCTCGCAGTGAGCCTCTTCGCGTTTATTGGATTGTTGCCGCTCTATAGTCTGCTTGTCTGGCTCACCTTTCCTCTCGCGTTCAGCAATGTTCGTGCCGTGCTGAGAGCGACTGAGCGAAGAGTGTATATGCTGGGCATCAAGCGCACTGCGCTGCTACACTTGCAATTTAGCGCGACCCTCGCGTTGAGTATCGTGATCGCGCTGATCATCAAATCATTCTGAAGTAGACATTGCCGAATAGCATGGCAGCAGTACCAACGGTTGCAACCGTTGGTACTGCTGCCATGCTATTCGGCAATGTCTACTTCAACCTTTTTACCCTGGCTATCTGCTCGCACGAAGAGCAGAAGCGTGGGCGAAAGCAGAGCGGCAGCCGAGACCAGTGCGGCGCGTATCGAGACAAGGGTGCCGATAACGCCGATGATGGGGCCACCCGCGATTTGGCCGATAGCATCAAGTTGTCCGCTCAGCGAAATGACCGTTGCACGGACTTTCGCGTCAATATTCTGCGCCAGCCACGCCATATAGATGGGTTGATTGGTCTCGCGCAGAATGGATGCACTCCAATAGGCCGCCAGTGCCAGCGTAAAATTGCCAGCCAGCCCAAAGATGACCATACTGATGATCTGGAGCGTGTTGATGATGAACAGCAGACGAGACACCGTTTTGTGCCGACTGGTATCAATAAAGCGACGGATGCCTTCGACTACGATGATGCTGAAGATCATCACGCCGCCGCGAATAATACCGAACCAGACCACAGAATTGAGTGGGCCGAGCGCAGGCAGAGTGATATCAAGCAGCAAGTGGGCTGTCCAGAGACGATCAAAACCTTCACTTGCCATGCCATAGAAGGCTGCCAGGCACAACAATGTGATGAGTAGTGGGCTGCCACGTACCAGCCGTCCACTTTCAAACATGGTTCTGCTCATCATTTTCCACGTGGGACGTTCCCTCTGAGCGGTTTGTGAGGTTTTGTGGAAGCTATGTTCAGGCATGAACAGCAATAAGTAGACACCCAGCAGCAGAATGAGCCCCCCACCTAGCACGATGGGCAGATTGACGCGAATGCTGGCAAGTGCCACGCTGATGGCCGCGCCAAGCAATGCCCCGAACTGGCCGACTTGAGCGCCGCGCAGGAACACTTTTCCTACCTTCTCTTCACCAACCTCTTCGGCAATCCATGCCTCTTCCGCGCCGCTGATGAATGACGAGCCGACACCCCAGCCTATCTGCGAGAGCAGAATAATGTCGAAGCGCGGAAAAGAGCCTTGCAGGATAAATCCCGCGCCCGACAGGAAGACGCCGATAATGATCGAGAGACGGCGGCTATAGACATCGGCGAAGATGCCTGTCGGCACCTGGCTGAGAAAGCTTGCTGTTTCTAATGCGGTGCCTACCAGCACGAGTTGCAATGGATTGAGCTTCGCTACCTCTACCTGATAGACCATGT
>DATGJV010000161.1:0-5545 GCA_035295005.1 Ktedonobacteraceae bacterium
GAATTGAAAGAGGGTGCATGAGCCAATAACACGCTCTTCACCTCGAAGCGTAATCACCCAGAAGAAAGCTGAGCGCCCCTCATAGAGACCTTGCAGTTGTTGCATCAACGCATATGTATCGTCGAGAGATTGCTGAGGCTCTCGCCCATACGGTTCCGTGACTCGCGGATCAGACTTTAGAGCAAATAACGCTTCCGCGTCGGTTGACCGAAGCTGACGCAGGTGCAAACGGTTGGTGGTGAGGGTGGGAAAGTTGGTAAATGCAGCATCAATGGTCATGATGTAATTCCTTTTCGTGTAACAAGATATTCTTCGTCCATTTTATATTTCCTCTCGAAAGCAAGATTTCTGGAAATCACCAACATCCCACAAGCACCATCTCAGCATATCACAGATAACGATCTTATGGCTGTTCAATTTCTCAATTCCTCCCAAAAACCCTTGACCATGACGTAACGTCATGCTTTATACTCGAAACATGAAAGGAGGTAGCACCGTGGGTCAAGGATTTTATCATACCGGTCAGTTCGCGGAGAAGGCGTCGGTATCGGTGCGTACGTTGCGCTACTACGATTCAGTTGGGCTGTTATGCCCGACGGAATACACGGAGGCGGGGTATCGCCTCTATACGGATAGCGATCTTTCCCGTCTCCAGCAAATTCTGGCGTTGAAGTTTCTGGGATTTTCGCTGGAAGAAATTCAGCATTGTTTGCGTGTTGGGCCAATAAGCTTGCAAGAGTCGCTGGCACAGCAAAAAGCGATGATGTGCGAGCGACGGGAGCAGTTGGATACAATCATTACGGCAATTGCTGAAACAGAGAAATTGCTCTCCGCGAACACGGATGACTGGGAACCTATTGTGAAAGTGATCTCGGTGATGCACATGCAACAAACAAACGACTGGCGTAAAAAGTACCTGACTGAAGAGCAAATGAAAGCAATGGAGGAACTGAGCAAGAAACATTATACCGAAGAGCAGCGACAACACCTTGCTGAGCGCGGCAAGAACTGGACCGAAGAGGATCAGATACAGGCTACGCAGCAGTGGAATGAGGTTGGCACGGAGTTGAAACGACTGATTGCCATCGGAGCCGCTCCCGATAGCCCGGAGGCACAGGCGCTTGTGCAGAAGTGGCAAGGGCTTATCCAGAGCTTCACCGGCGGCGATTCCGGCATCTTGCAAGGCTTGAAAAACCTGACCAGCGATGTGCGCAGTCGCCTGGAAAGCGAGCGTCCCTATTCCATGCCCTTCAGTGGGGAAGATGAGAAGTTCCTGCACAAAGCCCTTGAGGCGTATCAGCAAAAGCAGGGCCAATAGCCTTGTAACATGAAATAGTTTCATAACAGACAAACTCCTGTCAGCTGGCTTCGCCAGCTGACAGGAGTTTGTCTGTTATGAAACTATTTCATATACTACCTGTAACGTTTTACCCCCGTCAATTGATTATCCGGTATGAAGAGTATTTCGTATGGACACCTGAGAGGGAAAGAGAATGCGCATTATTCCAATAAACTCGTCAGGAGAGGCTTTCATGCAGGATAGCGAGGGAGAGACTGTGCCGGCAACGCAGACTGAGCAAACACAGCACTATCTGCGCCAGTTTCTCCAGGAAAGCGCCCCGTTACTCCTCGGTATTATTCGTTCGTACATTGTGCGCATGGGGATGGCGCAAGGCGCGGCAGTACAATCGCTCGCGACGGAGGTACTGCATGATGCAGCCCTCGAAGCTCTTGCCCATGCTGACCGGCTCAATAGTTCAACCCAGCCGAGGGCATGGTTTCTCGTCATCGCGACCAATATTCTCAAACGCAAGAGAGATGAGGCTATAAAGCAAGCACGGCGTGAAATTCTCATCAGCGACCTGCATTTTACGCCCGATGCACCCGGCGAGAGCGAATTTTTCGATTCACTCATTCACTATGCACAACCGGGGCCAGAAGGCGCATTTGAGGAAAACGAGCAGGTACGAGAGATGTTAGCGTTAGTTGCGCCCGCCGATCAAAAAGTCTTGCGCCTGGCGCTGGTTCACGATCTGGATACGCGCAGCGTGGCGCGGGCGCTGGGTATCACGCCGGGAACGGCACGAGTGCGTCTGCACCGGGCAATCAACCGCTTACGGCAGGCATGGGGACGACACGAGCAACAAGAAAAAGAACAGGAAGGGTGAACGTTATGTATACGCAAGAAGAGAATCGTTCTACTCGCCTTGCGCGAGAAAAAGATGTATACCGCTACACCACGGCACTGGAAAGCGGAGACATTGATACGATTGCGATACTGTGGCACAAAGCAGAACACGACGCGGCGCTGGAAAGTATGCTGCTGGAAACGCAAACCTTCTACATGAATGAAGGTATGAGAGCTAAAGCAATTGACGCAGATGTCGCGGCACAGGTACTGGAAACCGTCCTACCTGCCCCGGTTGCTGTTCAGGAAGGAGCGGTGAGCGGGAATGGACTACATGGGTATCGTCGCTTGCAAGTAGTGAGGCGTGTTAGCCGTGTAGGCAAATTTGTCCAGAGTCTGGCGGCAGTACTGATCGTTGGCGTCATACTTGGGGGGTTCCTGGTCTTGTTTGCATCGCGTCACGCAGGAACGGTGGATACGCAAGGGAACAATGCTATTCACTGGCGCATTGTTCCCAGCAAGGATGGGCCACAGAGCTTCAGTTCGCTTCTCGGCATTGCCGCGCTCTCTGCGAATGACGTATGGGCAGTTGGTGCAAACGCCGATCAATCTCCCGATTCATACCAGCCCTTTCCCAAAGGGACACAGGGGCTTATCGAACATTGGAACGGCTCACAGTGGCAGATCGTTCCCAGCCCAAAAATCGGTACACAGGGCAATTTACTGTTCGCCATAGCTCCCATCTCGTCTACGAATATCTGGGCCGTGGGTGAGTATGCCAACAGCAACAATCCAACGATGGATAAGACGCTGGTTGAACACTGGAATGGTACGCAGTGGCACATTGTTCCCAGCCCCAATCCTGCACCAAACGGTAATCAGTTGGATGCAATCTCTGTTGTTACACCGAATGACATCTGGGCTGTGGGCTCATCATTTGAAAGCAATAACCAGCAACACACCCTGATTGAGCATTGGAATGGTAGCCAGTGGCGAGCAGTTCCGAGCCCAAACATTCAACCACGGTACAATGTACTTGCGAGCATCACTGCCATCTCAGCTAACGATATATGGGCTGTTGGTGAAGCCGACAGCAACAAATTACAGACCCTTGTCGAACACTGGAACGGCAGTCAGTGGAGTATTGTTGCCAGCCCTAACCCTGGGGAATACGGCAATATTCTCGGAGGCATGGCGGCGATTTCAGCAAATAACATCTGGGCCGTCGGCCAGGCTAATTATACCAATCAAAGAATACAAACGCTGGTCGAGCATTGGGACGGCAAACAGTGGAGCGTTGTTCCCAGTCCCACTGAAGGAAAGTACCACGATTTCCTCTTCTCTATGACTGCTATCAGCGCCAACAACATCTGGGCTGCTGGCTGGAGTGCTACGAATCTAAGCGCCACCAACTGGCAACCAGTGGTTGAACACTGGGATGGCAAGCAATGGTCTCTTGTCGCCAGCCCGCATGCTGGCATAAGCCGGTACATTGAGGGAATGATCTCGGTGCCAGGGACGAATCAAATCTGGATGGTGGGCGGCACGCTTCTCAATAAAAACAGCGAGCATTCGCTAACGGAGATTGGGGAGTTCTGATGATGCTTGACCTATTGTGGCTACCATTTGCTCGCAAGGGCAGACCGTTAACTTGCGGGTAACGGTGTCCGGCTAATCGCGAGAGTTCCCACCCTGTATTCGCGCCACTTCTACACCATGCGGGTCGTCTCCTTCCTGGATAGTGTAGGGGCGAAGGTGGCGCGGATGGGGGTGGAGACTCTTGTGGTTTTTGCTTATTACCACTTCCTTGACAAATACCCGTCCTTCTGTTACTACTTAGGAGTACTAAGTAGTAACAGAAGGAGTTCGTGGTGACTGATCCATTTACACATTCGAGCGAGTCCGTTGCCTATCATGTGGTAACGGGCTTGACCAAACTTGGGCTTGCGTTGAAAAGCCACGCCTGGCAAGAGGGTGAAGGGCGCGGGTTGACGCCAACGCAAGCGCAGATTCTCGCTCTGCTCCGACTACGCTCAACAGGAGGGGTACGGCTCACAGAACTGGCGAACGCGCTCGCGGTGTCGCTGGCAACGGCAAGCGAAGCGGTTGATGCGCTTGTGCGTAAGGGGTTCGTGCAGAAGGAACGGCATCTGAGAGATAAACGTGTCCTGGCGCTTACGCTCACCGAAATGGGGAGCCGCGAAGCGGACCATGTAGCGGGATGGCCTGATTTCTTGCTGAAAGCCGTTGACGTCCTATCACCTGACGAACAAACCATCTTTCTCATCGGGCTCATCAAGATGATTCGCACCTTACAGGTGCAAGGGCAGATTCCTGTCTCACAGATGTGCGTCACCTGCCGTTACTTCCAGCCCAATGTCTATGCTGATACCGAGCGGCCGCATCACTGTGCCTTTGTCAACGCCCCTTTCGGTGATCGCCATCTTCGCTTGAGCTGTCCTGACCATGAAACGGCTCCTGCTGAGGAAGCTCAGCAAGTCTGGTTGCGCTTCGTAGCTCCCAGACTTCGCCCGGCGGTCTCCCCACAAACGTCCCCGTCAGAACATTCAACACCACATATTTCAAAGGAGGATTCCCGATGAATCAACAGGCGCTTCCTGGCTTTATCTGCCCGGTTGTAGGGACAGATTGAACCCGTCCGCACCCGTATATAGCCAATATGATGCAACAATGAGAAGGTGGACATGCTGATGCACGCCCCTACCTTCCCTGAAAATTCGCCTGTCGCCGTTCGATGAAGGATTGTAGACCTTCTTTGACATCCTCGCTATGTAGGATGGGTTCCAGGTCGGGGATGAGGCGATCTATAGCCGCTTGCTCGCCTTCAGCGATAGCGAGACGGGCGGAGGTGAGGGTGGCGCGAACACCCAGAGGAGCTTGCGAGGCGATGGTCTGGGCGATGGTTTTGGCGCGGGCAAGTTGTTGGCCTGGCTCTACAACTTCCTGCACGAGACCAATGCGCAGAGCCTCGGCGGCGGTGAATTCGTCACCTGTGAGCAGGTAGCGCATGGCGTTGCCCCAGCCGGTGTCGCGCACAAAACGAATGGTTGCGCCGCCGACGGGATAGATGCCGCGCTTCACCTCAATCTGGGCAAAGCGCGTGTCGCTGGCGGCAACGCGAATATCTGCCGCCAGCATCAATTCGATACCTATGGTGAAGCAGATACCCTGCACTGCACAGACCATTGGTTTGCTCAGTCTCGGCCCTTTGATGCCGAGCGGGTCAATCGCGCCCTCAGCGAGTGTTTGTACATCCTCGGCCAACGCTGCGGCAAACTGGGTCAGTTCCAGTCCCGCCGTGAAGTGGTCGCCGTGCGCGAAGAGAACGCCGCAGCGCAAATCCTCATCACGTTCTAATTCTCCATAGGCCAATCCTAGCGCACTGAGCATTGCTTT
>DATGJV010000162.1:0-7014 GCA_035295005.1 Ktedonobacteraceae bacterium
GTGTGTTCATGTTGTCTGCGTTTACAAGGACTGCTCCGGGATCAAGGGCTGGAGGTGGGAATTTCCCTTCGGCGCTCATCGCGGCGTCAATCACACCCTGGTAACCAAAGAAGTAGGGGTTCTGCACAACAATACCTTGCAGCGAACCATTCTTCAACGCGCTGATTTCCTGCGGGTCCGAGTCGAAGCCAACCGCGACAATGCGATTCTGCGCCTTGTTCTCCTGGAGGGATTGTGCTACTCCGTCCGCCGAAACGTTGTTATCGGCATAAATCCCGACGATATTGGAATTGGAGGAGAGCATATCGTTCGTCTGCGAGAGCGCGGTCGGTGTGTCGTTGTTGTTGTAGCGGTGCGCGACAATTTGCAAGCCAGGAAAACGCGCTTTCAATTCATTTTGAAACCCGGTATCCCGGTCGAGCAGCGACTGAATACCCGCGACAGACGATTCGATGAAAATCTGGCCGGATGTGACCCCCTTCTTTTGCAACAGCGTGCCGAGCCTGTCGGCGGCTTGCGCCCCTGCTTTGATATTATCGGTGCCGATAAAACCGTCGCTGGAAGTCGTCACTGGCGTATCAACGGTGATGACTTTGATATTCTGGCTCCGCGCTCGCTGAATCACGCCATCAAGTGCCTGCGAAGAGGAGGCGGCAAGGACGATAGCATCAACATTGCGCGAGATCGAATTTTCGACCAGACTCACTTGATCGGAAACATCCGCCTCTGATGTGGCTCCAAAGAGACCAACCTGGACTCCCCAGTCCTTGCCAGCAGCTTGAGCGCCCGCCAACATGGCTTGCCAGAACTGCGAGTCAGTCGCTTTGACAATGACATCAATACGTTTTCCCGAAGCCGGTGCATTTGAACTCGCCCTTGTTGAAGTGGGAACAAACAGGCGAGCTACTACAACGCCTATGATAAGGGTAACAAGGGCTATTACCGCGACGGTAGAAAGTGTGAACGTCGTTTTGGAAAACCTGGACATGATATACTCCTTTTCACAAAAGGCAACCTGCATGCATTATCCTGATACATGCACGAATTCAAGGCAACACACATAAGCCTTCTGCATGAAGACCTGTGACGTAAAGGAGGAATACTACAAAAACAACATACTGGGGATCAAAATACGGGAACGTACCAGACGGTAACGACTACAAGGGGTCATTCAAGTGGCCGAAAAGCTGTGACTTCATGCATGAAAGGAAACGACGAGATGCCACCGTAACGAGTGACGCTCAGACCCGCCACTGTATTGGCAAAACCACCCACACTGCTCAAATCATGCTCTGACATCGCTTCAAGGTCTGAAGGCACATAACATCCCTGCCGCTCCAGGCTGTACAAGACGGCCCCCATAAATGCATCGCCCGCGCCCGTCGTATCCACAGAGCGCACCTGCAATGGAGGAATCTTTACCCGGCGTCTGGCTGTCAGCAGGAGCGCACCATGAGCGCCCAACGTAATGATTACGAGGCGAGGTCCCCTCTCTAAGAGAGCGTCTCCCAACCTGTTCAAACGATCCCCTTCCAGCAGGGGTTCATTTAGCGAACTACCCTGTTCACTGACAAATTCATCTTCTTCAACACTGAGCTTGAGAATGTCGGTACGCTCCACAGCCTGCGCGATGGTGTCCCGGATTTCGGTTGGGAAAGTCCATAACGTAGGACGTACATTGACATCAAACGACACGATAGACCCGGCCCGACGGGTATGCTCCATCGCGGCAAATGTCGCGGAGCGGGCTGGTTCGGTGGAGAGTAAAACGCCGCCGACATGACAGATTGCGGCATCGTGCCATGCACTCCAGTTCAGGCTCTCGGCCTGTAGCTGGCTGTCGGCAGTTCCCTGGCGAAAGAAGGTAAAGTGTCTCTGTCCCGCTGCCTGTAACGTGACCATTGCTATAGCAGTAGGTGCGCCTTTGACCACTTGCACAAACTGAGCATCTACGTGATTGTCGGCGAGGACTTGCATGAGAAGGCGACCAAACTCGTCTTCTGATACTCCGCCAATAAAGCGTGAGGACCCGCCGAGACGTGCAATAGCTACGGCAACATTCGCAATTGCACCCCCTGGATAAGGGGTATAACAGGTTTCGCCCAGACGTACCTGGGTAGTGGGAATGACATCAATGAGTATTTCACCAAGGTTAATGATGTGTTTCATACTACCACCTCATCAATGCGGGGTGATTACGGTGAAGTTTCGTCTCTTAATTTCATACTAGCTCTCAATGGCATATGAAACTCATACGCATACTTCCTCATAGTTGTTTCAACCCCTGTGTTGAAAGAAGATTTTCGCTATGACTATTGTAAACGATTACAATTGCTTTGTCAAGTCTTTTTGGTCGCAAAAAGACCAATTTTAAATAGATGTTAAAAATTCGTAAATTCGCAAGAAATAAGCACAAGCTTAAAGAGTGAAGAGACAAAATGCCTTCCGAATCAGGCATTTGCGCTTCCAAAAGGGGGGGACCATGCTTCTGTATAAAATCGTTTACATTTTACTGGCATTTTTAGCGAAAGTTTGCTATACTCTTATTGATAACGTTTACATGATATCGTTCTGAAAAAGGGAAGGAGAACGTATGGTCAGTATCAAAGATGTTGCTGAAGCTGCCGGGGTATCAACAGCTACCGTGTCGCGGGTACTCACAAACGGACTGCACGTTCGTCCAGAAGTGCGCGAACGTGTGCTGGCGGCGGTTGAACGATTGGGCTATCGTCCAAATCTGGTGGCTCGCAGTTTACGCTCGCAACAATCTACAACGTTGGGTTTGATTGTCTCTGACATTCGTAACCCATTCTTTACTGCGATTAGCCGCGCCGTCGAAGACACGGCATACGAGCAGGGATATAGCATCATGCTCTGCAACACGGATGAGAACCCTGAGAAAGAAACAATTTACCTTAATTTGATGCAGGATACCGGTATCGCTGGCGTGATTATCTCGCCAACACGGCAAAACGACGCCATCTTTACTGGCCCGAACTTCCCCTTGCCTATCGTTGTGGTTGATCGTCCTATTGTGAACGGCGATATTGACGCGGTACTGCTTGATAACGTTGCTGCTGCCTATCGGCTGACAACGCATCTGATCGAGCAAGGGTACCAGAGAATTGGTATTCTTAGTAGTGAGATGAGTACCGGACAAGAACGGCAACTGGGATATGAAAAAGCGTTGCGGGCGCATGGGTTCACCCTACAAACGGAATACATGAAGAATATCGCACCGAAGGTGGAGGCAGGATACGAGGCAACGTTGAAATTACTGGATACAGTCGTACCGCCTGATGCGCTCTTCACCATCAACAGCCTGCTCGCGGCTGGTGCTTTGCAAGCCATCCGAGAACGCAACCTCACCATCCCCGATGATATCGCACTGGTGACCTTTGATGAAACCACATGGGCTTCACTGGTGCAACCAGCGATTACGTTGATTGCCCAACCGACGTATGAGATCGGCAAAACGGCAACAGAACTGCTCCTGCAACGTATTGCTGATCCCGGTCGTCCGACTCGTCGGGTGATTCTGACCGGACAGTTGCTGGTACGAGGGTCAAGCACGCGCCGCCAGAGAAAGTAAAGGTTATTGCGGCATATCTCCTTGATCCCACCAGAGACCAGAGCGAGCAGTTGTTCCGCCATCCACATACAGCACCTGCCCGGTGACGAAGTCGGCGGCATCGGAGGCAAGGAAAGCGACTGCTGCAGCTACATCTGAAGGTCGTCCAACACGTCCCCAGGGTACCAGGGTATTGCCAAACTCTGTTGTGTACGCGGGAATCGCGAAATAGCGCGGCACCTCGATAATCCCCGGCCCAACGGCATTCACTCGAACGCGCTGCGGAGCAAGTTCAATCGCCAGTCCACGAGTGAAAGCATTGATGGCTCCTTTCGTGGCAGCATAGGCCACATGACGGGGAAAACCCCCGGCGGCATGCAGCGAAGTAATATTGATGATGCTACTTGAGGCACGTTGTAGCAGGAAGGGTAGCGCATGTTGGGCGCAGAAAAAATAGCCCTTCATATTTAAATCAAACACCTCGTCGTAGATAGCTTCACTGGTCATGCCAAAGTCAAGCGCCCGCGTCACGCCGGCATTGTTCACTAGAATGTCGAGACCTCCAAGCACTCGCGCCGCCTCAGTGACAATATACCCACAATCGGACACCTGAGAAAGGTTCCCACCCAGTGCGAAAGCCTTTCCGCCAGCGTACTCAATCTCAGCTACAGTTTCAAGCGCACCTTGCTCGCTATGTGCGTAGTGAACTGCAACCGAGGCACCTTGACGAGCAAGTTCAAGCGCGATTCCTTTCCCAATACCTGATCCCGCACCGGTAACTAAAGCCTTACGGCCAGCCAGAAGGGGGATAATTTCTTTCGCTGTCTCCATACTTATTGTTCCTCACTTCACTGTGTCTACCAGTTTCATCTGTTAGCGTCCATTAGTCCGTCCACTTCCGACCGATGCCCGATGGGACATTGCGGCGATTACAATACGGACAGGCTCAAGCTGCCCATACTAGACAGATGCAGCCACAGGCACACCCAACCCGGAAGCGGCAGGTTGTGATGTCTTGAAATCCTGCGTCAGACGGTTCAGCATCTCAAGGCCCAGCGATGCGCGGCGGACGCGCTCCCTGGCGGTCTGCAGTGCGGCTTGTTCAAGATGCACGCCGCTGGGATAAATGTTTGGTGCATTGCGCAAACCAAATTTGAGATAGATAGGTGCCGCCACACGCACAATCTCCGCAATCTCGTGATAGCGAGTGAAGCCTCCCAGACCATCAGGGCTTTCAATGTACAGGTCTATCGGTATCGAAATGACCTGACGTAAGGCCGCGAGGCGTGGCAGCGAGATATCGGAGGCAACGTTAATCGTGTTCAGTCCATTTTCAACCAGGAGTTTGATGCCCAGAGGATTCGATGCGCCGAGCAATGCCGATGCCTTTACTACCAGTTCTCGCGGCAACATATCCCGCTGACGCGCCTGGTCTATCATCCATAGAAGACCTTCATCGGCGACAAGCACACTGCGCAGTCCAAGCTCTACCGCACGCTCGACATCGCGAAAAGCATAGACGAGCTGATCCATGCCCATCTGTCGCCAGCCGAAATGTTTACCATCGGGCGTCAATGCCTGTGCGGTACCTTCCCAGGGAGCGCGAGGGCCTACAAAAAGACAGACTTCAATACCATACTGCTGCCCCAGGCGCACCATCTCACTAATTTCTGCGTCACTCAAGAGCATGATACCGCTGCCTTGAGAAACGCGGTGGAGAGGAATACTGCTTGCCGCGCAAGATTCGATCACCGCACGGAAGGCGGCGGGGCCTTCCACACTTGGTATCTCCACACGATAGTGTGCACCATCTGGGAACGTTCGCGCTGAAGAAGGAAGATCATAGCGATCACCCTCTGGTAAACCAAGCTTCCGCAACAATGTCTGTGCTATATCCATGTGCTTTGCTCCTTCCTCAAAATAAAAACACTCGAAAGTGATTACTCTTGAACGCTTGTTGCTTCATTATCGTCAGCCTGGACGGCAGATGGAACGTGCAGCGCCTGGCGCAGATGCCAGTTTTCTGCGTAGAGATTGAAAAAAACATGCTGGCGCGGATGTTCGTGAATAATCTCCTCATTCAACCGCACACCCAGGCCCGGTCCCTGGGGTAACGCGAAATAGCCGTCAACCACTTCAGGATTGCCTGGGGCAGAGGTCTTGACCCACTCATCGCTAAAATCATTGAAGTGTTCCTGGATTTTGAAATTGGGCGTGGAGGCCGCGAAATGGAGGGCTGTCGCAGTCGAAATAGGCCCACCGACATTATGCGGAGCCACCAGCATATAATAGACTTCAGCCGTAGCAGCGAGCTTCTTTGCTGAGAGCAGACCACCAAAATGCGTGATGTCGGGCTGAATAATATCGGCGGCTTGCATTTCAAAGAGAGGACGGAAGTCATATGGGGTATGCATGCGCTCACCCGTGGCAACAGGGATACGCACTTTATCCGTTACTTTTTTCAGAGCGGCGATATTCTCCGGGGGAACAGGCTCCTCAATCCAGGAGGGATGAAAAGGTTCCAATTCGTGCGCGATTTCAATGGCTGTGGCTGGATTAAAACGCCCATGCATCTCTACAAGAAGTTCGGTTTCAGGGCCAATGGCATCGCGCACGGCTTCCACCAGCGCAATTGCGCGATTCTTCTCGGCTCGCTCAAGCTCATAATAGCCCGTGCCAAAGGGATCGAATTTGAGGGCGCGATAGCCCTTCGCGATCACTTTCTGGGCCGCATGATGGAATTCTTGCGGTGTGCGCTCAACCTTATACCAGCCATTGGCGTAGGCTTTAATATGATCGCGTACAGCTCCTCCAAGCAACTGGTATACAGGCAAACCCAGCGATTGCCCTAAAATATCCCAGCATGCGATTTCAATTGAGGCAAGGGCAGCCATGGCAATTTCGCCGGCCCGGTCATAATCATCGCGGTACATCCGTCGCACAAGAGCTTCGATATTGACCGGGTCGTGACCAAGCACGTGATTTGGCACCGCCTCTGTCAGGTAGCCCAGCAGGGCATCGGTATGGTTGACCATGCGTACCTCACCGATACCTTCCAATCCTTCATCGGTAATCACACGCACAATGGTTAGATTGCGCCAGACTGTACCCAGCACATGCGTCTTGACATCAACGATTTTCATTAGCTTTTCCCCTGCTTCTTTCTGCGTAGTTAGCGCGATGGGCAACGAGTGAGTCACAATTTCGCTCACTTTTCCTCTTTCTAAGCTTGACAATGAGCAGAAGCCCATGTATTATTATTATACATTAATATTTGTCAGACAAATAGAGGGGTAGATGCCAAAAACATTTCAGTCACTGCAGAGACAGCATTTACCGGAGCAGGTTGCGCGGGCAATTGGATTGAGCATCATGCGCCGCGACTTCAAACCGGGTGATGTATTGCTGAGTGAGCCTGAACTCAGCATGCAATTCAATGTCAG
>DATGJV010000163.1:0-12695 GCA_035295005.1 Ktedonobacteraceae bacterium
TTTGATTATTTGTTTCTTCGTCCAAAGACATGATGTATCCTTCCTTGAAGGTGCGGAAATAGCGTATTCGATTAACCACTTATTGTAACGCATAGTTGACCTCCGGGGTTTCGTCCCGGTACCTTTTGCGGCATGTCCATAACAGTTTACGACAAAGTGCCGGAAAGGGATGTCTTTGCGCAACCACATTGTTATGAGTAATGTACAACAGATTTCCCAGAATCCATGAAATCCTGCGGTGCAACCGACATAGCGATATAACGTATTATATATATGAAGGTTTCACGAGCTACCCCACGTGGGGTAAGGAGTTTATACGATGAGCCAGCAAGAAATCATGCCGGAGCCTGAGTCTAATCAGACAAGTAAAGAGCGGCCCGGCAATGAAGAAGATATATATACAGCACAACCGTATTATTGGTCAACGCAACCAAAGGAAGAACCCGCGTCGGGTCATGATGAGCCGTTGACGCAGAATGATTATGCGAGCGGCTACCAGCCGCAAAATGAAGCGGTTTATAGCTATCCAGAGAACAACAATAGCGCGAAAGCAACCTCTGATTTTTCGCAGTCACAGGGTCAACAACAACAGCAACAGAGTCAGCAGCAACAATTTCAGAGCCAGCAGGCACGCAGTCCATACGCGCCCGATGGCGACTCTTTCGAGTCAGGATATAACCAGTACAATTCGTACAACTCATATAATGCCGATAATGGTTGGCAAATGCGACAAGGTGTACCGCCGTGGGCGCAACGCCAGCGCAGTAGAGGTGGTTTCCGCTGGTTCTGGCTCGTTTTGCTCGCGTTTATGATCATTGGCCCGGCATTCCACTGGATCGGAGCGGCATTCTTCTTCCTGTTCCCATTGTTGTTCATCGGTCTGATCGTCTTCGCCTCAGCCGTATTCTGGTCAACAATCGGTTCACGGCGTCCACGCGGCCCCGGTGGATATAATGGTAGACGCGGCCCGTGGGACTGGTAAGAGAATATAGTCCCATAGAGAAAATGAATACAGGCAAGGGCATGAGCAAGCCGCTCATGCCCTTGCCTGTATTCATTTTCTCTATTTCCGGTAGAGAAGTGGTATACTAATCTCTAAAACATGTTCAGGAGATATAGAAAACAATTGGCTGACAATAAAGAACACAACTCACCTGTACAAAACCCGCCTGAAGTGCAAGCAATCCAATCCGTGATAGACCTGGTTGATTTAACCGATGTGCGAGAATTGCGCAATTTGCTGTACGCGCACAATATGCGACCCAACAAGTCGTTTGGGCAGAACTTTCTGGTGGATCGTGCGGTACTGATGCGTATTGTAGAGGCGGCTGAGATTACTGAGAGCGACTCGATACTGGAAGTTGGCGCGGGTACCGGCGTATTGACACGAGAACTGGCGCCGCGAGCGCGGCGCGTCGTCGCGGTTGAACTTGAGCGCGATATGCTGGCGCTACTGGAGAAGACGACACAACGCTATCCTAACGTCGAACTACTGGCACGCAACCTGCTCTTCCTCAACCCGGTTGACGTTTTTGGCAAAACGCCGTATAAATTGGTGGCGAATCTGCCGTACTATATCACCGCTCCGACCTTTCGCCATTTCCTGGAGAGCGAGAATCCGCCGCAGTGCATTGTAGTCATGGTGCAACAGGAGGTCGCCCAACGCATCATAGCTGCTCCTGGCGATATGAGCCTGTTGGCGGTCAGCGTGCAGTTTTATGGGCAACCGCGCATCATTGCGCAGGTACCGGCGAGCGCATTCTATCCTGTTCCCAAAGTAGACTCGGCTATTTTGCGTATAGACGTAAATCCACAAACTGCCCTCACTCAGGAGGAGCGCGACCGCTTTTTCCGCGTGGTGCAGGCGGGCTTCTCCGAAAAACGCAAGCAATTACATAACGCACTTTCACGCGGCATGCATCGCAAGGACGAAGATGTGCGGGCCTGGCTGGCAACTGCCAACATTGACCCCGGTCGTCGAGCCGAAACTCTCAGCATCGTAGAATGGTTGAGAGTGTGGCAAGCAGTGGAGGGTGATCGCTAACAGCATATATTGCTCTGGCTATCTCAATTGATCGCTATTCCTGCCAGCACCCTTTTCTATTCCTACGGTGCGTGGTGGAAGTTGCTCCATCCAGGACCTGACTTCACTGGCACATCGGTGTCCAATTGCTTCGTAGAGATGGAAGCTGGCTTCGGCCTGACTGTGAGCCTCTTCCAGATTACCTTGCATGACGGCAACACGAGCCAGCCCATACCGTGCCTGCGCTTGCAATTCGCGTTGTCCCGGTGAAGTCACATCCAGCATTTCCTGGAACCTGAGTGCGGCCTCTTTATGATGTTGCCTGAGCCGAAGCTCTCCCCATGCTGCCAGCGCCATACTAATAAATTGAAGTTTGCCTATCTGGCGAGCCAGCGTTAACGATTGCTCAAGGTATGTTTCTGCCAGGGCATAGTGTTTTTGCTTTGTTGCCAGTTCACCGAGATTTGTGAGCAAGATGCTGGCCCAGCCAGTATTGCCAATCTGGCGTGCCAGCGCCAATCCCTCATGATAGCAAGCTTCTGCCTGTTGCTCATCTTCAATATCCGCGAGAACCTCACCCAGATTCAGGAGGAGGCCACACTGGAGTTCTCGATGGCCGATCTGGCGTACCAGCGCCAACCCTTCCCGCCAATATGACTCTGCCCGCGCATTGTCTCCCCTGGCATGAACAAGGACGCCAAGATTCATGAGAAAACGAGCAGAGCGTTCACGGTCTTCCCGTTGGCGGGCCAGAGCGAGACCTTCCTGATAATAGCCCTCTGACCGAGTGAGGTTCCCCTGTTCATGGCTGATTGCGCCCAGATTTGTGAGTAGCGCACAAATACGCTCATCTTGTCCAGTCTGGCGAGCCAGCGCCAGACCCTCTGTATAGTAATCCTCCGCTTGCTGATAATTGCCTCGCTGTGTAGCAATAACGCCCAACCCATTAAGATTCCGGCAAATCAATGCAGCATGAGCTGCGAGGCGTGCCGAGGTTAATCCTTCTTGATAATATACCTCAGCCTCAGCGAACTTCCCTTGCTGGTAAAGGGTTGCTGCCAGAGTACACAGGAGATTGCTGATCAATTCAACATCATGCAGACCACGCGCTAGCGTTAACCCCTCCCGTATGGATGTTGTTGCTTGTTCATATGCGGCCAGTTTATGCATAATCTGACCCAGGTACAGTAAAGCTCGTGCATGGGCCAGTTCATTGTCCGACATAGTTGCAGCGGTACAGGCCCGCTGGATATGGGTTTCGGCAACAGCATAGAGACCGTGTGCCAGGAGGAAAGGAACAAGGGCAAAGACTCCACGTATCAGCCGGGCATGGTCATTTAATGTATATGCAGTCTCTAAAGCTGCAAAGATCGTGTCACTTTCTTGTGTGAGGAGTTTATTATTCGATGGGTGGGCCTCCACAAAGGAAACGGCGTATTCGATCAATCGCTCAGCAGGAAGTGAGCTTTCCAGGTGGATGCGTGCATAGTCGGCAATGGTCTGGTGGAGCATATAGCGGCTCGACCCCTTGCTTTCCAGAAGTCCAATATCATTTAAGCGGTCAAGAACCTCAACGTCAACACACGCTACTGCCAGCGCGGCCTCCTCTGAAAAGCTCGTCGGTTTGGCTGGAAAGACGGAAAGGGCATAGAAACCTTCCCGCGTCTGCTCATCCAGAAACTGATCGCTGATCTCGATAGTTGCATGTAACGAGATGGGTGTTTCTGCCGAGAGGTGTGGAGGCTGTTCTAAGGGTGCGAGCGATTGCGCTAAGCGGAGACGTACCTCGATATCGCGCAAGCGGTCAAGCGTTGTCTGGAGTCGTCGTATTTGCTGGCTATGCGTCTGCGCTTGCAGATAGTTGCCGAGCAGGGTAATAGCGAGCGGTAATCCACCAACGGCGCGAATAATCTCTCGCGTACTTTCGGGTTCGGTTTCAACCGCGTAGGGAGCAAGTGTAGACAGGAGGGACAGAGCCTCGGTCTCGCTCAACTCAGAGAGGGTATAGACATCCTCTCTGGCCCATTGGTGGGCGAGATCAACGAAGCGCGAGGTGAGCAGATAGGAGCAGGAGGTATTGCCGATGCGAAAGGCTAAAGCGTCCTCGAGCTTCCAGGCATCATCAATAATGAGCAACATGCGGCGCGAACCGAGTGCAGCTTTGAGGGCGTAAGCCCAGGTCCGGGTGTCGGTGAGTGTATTCATTTCGTGAGGTGGCAACTGCAAAAGTGTTCCCCAGCGCCGGAGTTTTGCCAGAACACGGGGATGCGGGCCGAGACCGACCCACAGTATCCCACCACAAAAATGTTCCCTGATGCGCTGATCATATGCCAGGGCGGTAGCGAGCGCCGTTTTGCCAACGCCGGGCAAGCCAACGAGGGACACCAGTGACATGGGAGGCGTGTTGCATAATCGTAACTGCAATTGATCCAGCAATGCCTCGCGTCCAACAAGCGGTTGGAATAGAGGAAGGGCTGGATCATCAAGCCATTCCGCCGTTTCAGCTTTCTTTATGGTTTCGGAGGTTTCAAGTGGTGCCTGGGAGAAGAGGCTTACATCCTCAGCAGTTTTGCCAAAGAGTTCGTTGAGTTTGGCGCGAAAGTACCGGCCAGGAGTGGTAAGACCTAATTCCCAGCGACTCACGTTGTTGGGTGTCGTACCGATTTTATCAGCTACCTCTTGTTGCGACCAGTGTTGACGTAAACGAGCTTCACGCAAACGTGAGTTAGGATTTCCTTTTTTAGGCTTCAGCATGAATAAAAATCTTCCTTCCTGAAGAACATGGTAGAGAAGATGGTGAATCTGATGAGCCAGATGTAGTATATGGTGTTCTGTTTTTGAATGTCAAGCGGGTATTCTTGTGCAGGGGAGGATAAAAAGAACAGGCATGATTACGTAAACTTTGAGTCCTGGTACGTTTCCTATTTCATGCATAGAAGGAGGTGAAAGCGTTAATAGGAGAAGTAGGTTGTATCTCGATATTGCCCCAACTGTTCTCGCCGATATCTATCCCGTCTTCTATAGTTGCACTAGCTTTCTACCAGTGAAAGAAAGGATTGGGAAAGTTATTCATGATGAAGCAAAACCGTCACGAGTTTATCAGGGTGGAGGACACGTCCATGCTCCTTTCAGGCCGTTTTCTCATTGCTTTTGCTCTTTCACTCTGTTGTTTGAGTATCGCATTACAAACCAGGGGAGTATATGCTCACGCTCAACAGGTAACAAACAATTGTGTTAACAACGGACATTGCTATGGGGTTGATGACTGGCCTGGGGCTATCGATGGAGCCAGGACTTTAGCCACTGTCAGAGGAATGGAAGACTCGGATAGTGACTCGTTTAGTTTTGTTGATAATGAGATGTGGCTGGCTGATACAAACTGCCAGGGTTCCGGCGGGGACTGCTGGATTGAGGCAGGATACCAAACAAATGGGCCGAAGACCGGCTATCCGAATCTTGAGGATTGGTTCTGGGCAGAACAATACACCCCGGACAATACTACTAACCTCTATTACGAGTGCGATGATCCCAACCCCCTCAACAACGCTCCTGGTGGAAACAGCGACTATGGTCATGGTGTGTACATTAACCTCTATAGAACAGCTACTCAAAAAGACTGGGGTGTAGTCGTTCAGGGGAATGTCACGAATTGGTCAACCAACGGAAGCGGTTGCAATTATTTCCCCTTTAACATGTCTCCCAATATGATACAAATTGGGCAAGAAGAGGATGCTAATTCCTCAGCAAATATCAACGCGCCTCATGCTGACTTCACACAGAATCAGTGGGAACACCCTGGCTTTGGTTCGTACTACTACCAAACAGTTGATGGTATACACAATTTTCTCTCACCCAAGGCTCTGGATAACCCCCCCTGGTCGGGATGGAATAATGGTCAGCACCCCTACCAGAGTCAAACTGGCGGGAGCTGGTATACCTGTACGCTTTACAGTACTGGTAGAAACCCTTGCTAAGTCTACACGGAAGAACTTTTTGGTTCCTTACCATGTTGCAGTAATACGAAGCGTGAAAGAAAGGACAACAGTTCAGATGCGAAAAGTATACTTGCTTTTCATAGCAATGTTCTCTGTACTCATAATTGGAGCTGTACTGATCAGTTCTCCTGGAGCTGGGGTTCCTGTGACACGTGCTCAGGTAGGAAACATGCATGTTTCTTTTGCCCATAATTCTCCGTTGTTCAAGATACCACCGACCTTGATCAATTCAACTCCTGCATTTACCATTGCTAATGTAAGACAGGCGTTGCAAACACATTCCTTTCGTGGTGGGCCTACCCTTTCGAACACCCAACCTGCTATTGAAATGTTGGCCTTTATGACCATGAAAAAGATGGCAGCTTACTTGTCATCACAAACAGGACATACCGCTTTACCGGGATTATATCCAGATCGCCTTGTATGCTATGTCCAGTTACGCGGTCCATTTCTCATGGAGGCGGAACATCTTCTTGGCGGGCAAATTCCTGTAGCTGCGAGAGGGTTCGAAGTCTTCGATGCTCGGACGGGCCTCCTGTTCGAATGGGGAACGCTAGCTTAGTTTTTTCTCAACTAAATATAAAGCGTAACCCCAAAGAGCGATGATTTGGATGTTATCAGGTAACGTCCAAATCATCGCTCTTTGGGGTTACAAATTGGCTTGAGAAGGAATTTTGTTCTGCTATAAGCTATTTTTGTAATGGATTCCAGTCCTTTCTCTCTCCTTGAGCCATTGTCACTTCTACCTGCATATCCTGCTCTGGCTGGTCGTTGTTCAATGAGACGATAATTCCGCCGAGTATGGCGATAACGCCGCCACCTGCTTGCAGCCAGGTGATGGCATCATGCAGCAAGAGCAAGGCAAAAGCTGTAGAGAAGAGCGGCACGGTTTGCGTGATCGCGGCCATTTCCCAGGCTTTGAGCAGACGCAGACCTTCTTGCTGGCTGAGATAGCCGAGGCAGAAATTCGTAACAATATACACTGCGAGGGCTAGCAGGATTACGGGAGAAGGTTGCCAGAGCAGCGAGTGGGAGCCGGTGAGGAGTTGGAAAATCAAGACGGGCAACAGGCTAAACGCTCCCAGCAACAGGCGTACCGCCGTCAAGGTTAAGGTATTGATGTGCTGTGTGAGACGTTTTGCCGGAATATAGCCGAAGCCCAGGCCAATTGAGCCCAGCAGGATGAGCAAATCGCCCAGACCGCCGCTTTGCCAGTTTACTCCTTGCGCTCCCTTGAAAATCACCAGCGTGCTGCCAAGTAGCAAGAGCAGTGTGCCTATGCCCTGTTTCAGACGAATGCGCTCACCGAGCATCAGTACCGCGAAGATGAGTGCGGCAACCCCGTTCAGTTGCAGGAGAAAGCCACCTTCAAGCGCACTGGTACGCGCAAATCCTGCGACGATCAGCAAGAGCGGAATCGCTGTGCCTGGACATGAGAGCAGGAAGATATCTAACCAGTCGGCTCGCCTGAGTACGCGCAGGGCCGGGTAGATGGGCGTTCCCGCGAACAGGAGGCCGATAGTGAGCAGAAAACCGCCGCAAGCAAGGCTCAGTATGCCAACGACTGTTGCGTCTATGCCGTCGCCCAGAACTTTTGCCAGCACCGCTCCCAATCCAAACATGAGCGATGCCGCGAAGGCGTAGCTGATACCGCGCAGGTGCATGGGTTTGCTCCTCACCGGTCGTAATACAGGATGCGCCCGCAGTTGGAGCAGGTTTGCAGGTCATTATTGATACGAACGCGCTGTAGCTCGCTGGGAGTCAAGATGACACGGCACCATTGACACGAGCTTTGCTCGACTTTGGAGATGGCGCGTCCCTGTTTGGTGCGACGCATCGCCTCATAGCGGCTGAGGAGCGCGGCCTCAATGCCACCGGCAAACGTGGTTCGTCTGGCCTGTGTCTCCTGTTTGCGTACTTCTAGCTGCTCGCGGTGCAAGATCATCGCCGCGTTTTCTTTCTGCCACGTTTCCTCTGCCTGTTGTAGGGCGGTGGCTTTGCGTTGCGCTGTCTCTTGCAGGGCCTCGGTGGTCTCAATAATCTCCAGCACCCGATCCTCCTGACGGCTCTGCTGCGCACGCAATCGCTGCACCTCCTGTTGCAGTGAGGCAAGTTCTTTCGGGTTTGAAACGGTGCCATTGTACAGGCGTTGTTCCTGCATACCGAGGCGTCGGCTCAAGTCTTCGAGCGTCCACTCGGCCTCTTTCTGTGCTTGCTGGCTGGCGCGTAATTGTTGCTGCGCGGTAGTATGCTCCGTCCGTGCCTTCTGGAGTGCCGAGTTGCCCTGTAACGAATTGCTCAACGTCTGCTGTTCGGTCGTTAGACGGTCAAGCTCAAGGTCAATTTGTTGCAACTGGTAAAGCGTCGCTGCGATTTGTGTCGCGCTCATCGGTAGATGGTACTCCTTTCCGAGCCTACGACATGACATGCGAATGTGGGGTCAGAACAGCCTGGGGGACTGTTGGATTTCTATTGTACCCCGTAGGTGTGGGAAGAGCAAGAGTGTAGGGCCCGATTGATCGCGCCCTCTGCGCTAATTAATCGTCAAATTGATAGTGACCGGAATGGGATTGCCGCTGGATGGGGTAATCACCACCGAAGCCGAATAGAGGCCACCACTCATACCTGTCACATCCACGGTGAAAGTGACGGGTTCAGAGGAACCGGCAGGGATGGTACCACTGGTTGGGTTGAGCGAGACCCAGGATTGCGTGGGCGAACCTGCTGACCAGGAGCCATCGCCGCCGTTGTTAGTGAGCGTAATAACCTGTGGCGGCGGGTTGACGCCGACATTTGTAGTGAATGAGAGCGAATTCGTGTTGAGTTGCATGGAGAATTGGGCGATATGAATGGTGATTGCTATCGTTGCCGGACTTCCACTAACAATATTGCCGGTAATAGGATCAATCGCGCTGACCGTGACTCCTGTGTTGTAGGTTGAGCCGCCAGCCAGACCGGTTGCATTGACAATGACGTTGACGGACGTATTCGTGCCACCCGCTAATCCGTTGCCAGAGGTGGCTGAAAGCGAGACGAAGCCTGGTGCGCCGGGGTCGAGCGCGGCAGTCCAGTTGAGTGGTTCCTCACCGGTGTTGCTGATCGTAAAGGGGAGCATATTGACACCCGTTGTGATGTTAAATGTGAGCGAAGGGGGTGCTACCGCCAGCGCCGGTGGTGCAAGCACATTCAGTGTAATGGCGACCGTTTGCGGGCTGTTCACAATAGTGATACCGTTGTCCACTGCCGTGATAGAGATGGAGCCGTTATAGTGTCCAGCGAGGAGCGAGGACGATGTGACTGTCACCGTAAAGGTTGTTGAACCCTGCGTAATACTCACCGAGCCGGGTGAAACCGCTAACCAGCTGCCGCCAGTTGCTATGGCAGTCAATGTGACGCTGCCGCTACAACTGCCAGTAATGCCAGTGGTGAAGGTTTGCGCAGCAGGATTCGTTCCTGCTTCGGCGTTGAATGTCTCTGCGGCCGGTGCAGGCGCTTGCAGTGTGCATGGTGGCTGCACGGTAAGCGTAACGGCGATGGTCTGCGGCGTGCCAACTTGCTGACCGCTAACGCTATCGGTTGCTGTGATCGTGACGCTGCCGCTATATGTTTGCGGCTGCAATCCTGCCAGGAGAACACCTATGCTGGTGGCGGCACTGGACTTGAGATTGAGGCTGCCCGTTGCTGGCGAGACTGACAACCAGGCACTGCTGGGCGCGGCTGTCCATGTGAGCGTGTGCAGGCATGCACCGCTCGCGCTGATGCTTGCGTTCTGCGTCGGTGGATTAGGTTGTCCCGTGACTCCCGTAAAGCTCAACGCAGCAGGTGTCGCGGCAATTGTGCAAGGAGGAAGCACGATAAAGCTCACGGGTATTGTTTGTGGGCTGCCGTTCACCGTTTGACCTGAGCTATCTGTTCCAGTAATGGTTATTGTGCCGCTGTACGTGCCTGGCGTCAGTCCCGCTTGCCATGCCGCGCTCACGCTGATAGTGGCGGATTGATTGCCAGAGAGCGAGCCGTTAGCTGGTGCAATGGTCAGCCACGAGCCGCCAATGCTGGTGGTAGCATTGGCTTGCCAGGAGAGCGTACCCCCGCCTGTATTGGTCACAGTGAGAGGTTGCGTGGTTGGATTGGTCTGCCCAACCACGCTGCTAAATGATAGCGTAGACGGGTTCGCGGACATCAGTGGCGTTGTGGGTTGCCCCAGGATGAAACTCACGAATAGTGTTTGCGTTCCCGCCTTTGAGTTGAAAATGATGGTACCAGTGTAGATGCCGGGGGCCAGGTTGGCGGTGTTGACGGCTATCGCTGCATGAGAAGGCGTGGTGCCGCTTGCCGAGGCGACGCTCAGCCAGGAACCGCCGTTGTTCGTGGTCGCTGATGCACTCCACTGAACGGGAGCGGAGCATTCCTGTGTCGTGGTCAAACTAACCAGCTTTGCTGCCGGACCGGTTTGCTGATAGACGCCCGCGAACGACAGGTTGCTAGGAGACACCTGCAACGTGCATTGTGGCACGATAGTCAAACTAAAGTAGATACCTTGCGGACTATCTTTCGTTGCAGCTGTTCCCGCACCGGCGAAATTTATCCAGCCGTCATACACTCCCGGCAATAAGGTACTGGTATTGACGCCAATTGTCACAGGCTGGCTCCCACCTGCGGAAAGACTGCCGAACATGGGTGAGACAGTTAGCCAGTTGTTGCCGCCGCTCCTCGTCGAACTCCATTGCAAAGGCTGCGTGCCGGGATTGCTGACCGTCACTACCTGTGCAGGTGGGCTGGCTGCGCCATCGCCGGAGGTGAAGGCCAACAATGGCGGCGACAGTTGCAACACAGATGCATTGCCAGGAATCAGCAGAGTTGTCTTCATCGCGATTGGCACGGTGAACCGCCCTGTATTGGCGCTGAAAATGATTTTCGCGCTGTATGCCCCTGGCTTCAAATTGGCACGGTCAATCGCGACCATCACCTTCTGGGTTTGCCCCGCGGAGAAGGTGCCGCTCTTCGGGCTGAGCATCAACCAGGGCTGCGTCGTCTCCGTTTGCCACGTGACCTGACCGCCGCCGCTATTGCTCAACATGATGGCTTTGAAACTGTTGGTCGCCTGATCGCCTGTGCCGAAGTCGAGGCTATTGGTGGATAGCAAGAGGTGCGGCGGACGTTGCGAGGGACTCTGGCCCGTTACGATGATAGTGAAGCTCGCGGTCTTATGCGATAGCGCGTCTTCCGCGTGAATGAGATGTGAACCTGCTTGCCAGATTGGTGTGACTGAGACGGTATCGGTAAAGCTGCCGTTCGTGTCCGCCGTGATAATGCTCTTGCTCTTGCTATCGGTGATAGGAATAGTTGCATCGCGAGTCAAACCGATACGCCCGTTTGGGGTGAAGTGCGAGCCGTGCAGGGTAATTGTGGTACCGAGAACGACGGTTGTGGGCGTGACCTGCAGCGTCAATTGCGTGTTTTGCGCTTGCGACTGTGAGAGGATACCGCGTCCAAATGTGGCGACGATGCCAAAAAGTCCTCCCAGCACGAGCGCAACGATGAGCAGCATGCTTATCCAGAAAAACAGCGCCGGTGGTATAGAGCGAGTCTTTTTATACGGTGGAATGGGTGTCAGGCGCTGTCTGGGAAACGTTTCTATGCCTGGACGCGGCGTTACCGGCGGTCGCGGCGTCGTTGTAGGACGTAAGGGATGCGCACTCAGGACTTTATGCCAGTTGCTGCCCTGCTGAATAATGATATCGTCATCTACCTCTGTGAGGGAAGCATGCGAACTATGTTCTAGCGGCATAGTACTTTCATCTACCACTGTGGAAACGGACTTTTTGCCCGGTTGTAATGTGATCGTACTATCATCGAGAGCATTTGTTACATTCACAGAGGCGGTGGAAAGCTTTTTTCCGATCTTGATTGTTTCTGAGTTGTCGCCCAGTATCTGCGTGTCATTGTTGTTGCCGATGGAGAAAAAGCGAGGTATCCTGAAGAGCCGGGGACGAACCATACGTACAGTCGTACTCGTCTCCGACACTTTGAACGTGTACCCACAGGATGCACAATAGGTAGCATCCCCTGGTAATTGCCCATCGCATTGCGGGCAGCGTATTGCTCTCACGTTGTTGCCCCCGTAGGGTGTCTTTTCCCCCGATCATACCTATTAAGTGTAGGAAAAAAACGGCAAAAAGTCAACTCTCAAAGCGTTCAGCAACTACGCAATTATATGGGAAAGGAGATGGCGACCACACAAGCAGCCGGTGAAAAAACGAATTTTTACAAAATTATAAAAATTCAGTACAAACCCCTTGACAGTAGGCAACGAGAGTGTTATCATCTCACTTGCGCCCGACGAATTAACGGATGAGCGCACTAGATGCGGAAGCATCGAAGTTGTACTTGAACAACTGAAGAGTGGTAAGGAACATAGAACTATAATTAGTAACAGTCAATTTACCTGTGAATGCAGTGATAAGCTTGTTTATCGTAGCTCTCGAGCTACATGCCAATGAACATTGAGTCTCCGCGAACGTGAGAGATTCGAGATACATTTGGATGGCGAGTTTGATCCTGGCTCAGGATAAACGCTGGCGGCGTGCCTAACACATGCAAGTCGCACGTCCTGTCGTCTCGCAAGGGACAGCAGGGAGTGGCGGACGGGTGAGGAACACGTGGGTGACCTACCTTGC
>DATGJV010000164.1:0-2433 GCA_035295005.1 Ktedonobacteraceae bacterium
TTAAGATATGTGAATGATTAACAACGACAGGCTCAACAGAAACTACGATTTCTGTTGAGCCTGTCGTTGTTAATCATTCACATATGGCTATAAGAGAGCTTGCAATTCTTCTGGTGTGGTGACGGGTGCCTGGCAGGCAAAGTTCTGGCAAACATAGGCAGCCGCCTTGCCATCTTTCAGGGAGCGGTCAGCCAGCAAGGGGATAAGCTCAAAAGCGGATTGATTCTCCGGTGAAGCACAGGCAAAGACGCTGTTGGGCAGATAGCGGTCATTAATCACATCTACTAGAGCGCGAGTATCGGCTGCTCGTGGATCGCCAATAATGGCAAATTCCTTGACCGCCGAAAGCGCGAAGTCCAACGCCCCCAGCGCATACCCGAAGGCCGACGGGTGCTGCACCATAATATCAGCAAGCGGCTGCAAGTAATCGTCGGCACGCTGGCGATAGCCATTCTCTCCGGTGAAGGCCGCCAGACGGAGTAGCACATCCACCGCAACGCTATTCCCCGCCGGAGTCGCGTTATCCATGATATCCTTTGGACGGCTAATCAAGGTTTCAGAGTCGCTGCCAGTATCGAAAAAGCCGCCGCTCTGCTCATCAGCAAACAGTTGAATCGCCTCATCCATCAACGACCGTGCCTCACGAAACCAGCGCGGATTGAAATCGGCCTCGTAGAGTGCGAGCAGACCATCCGCGAGAAAGACGTAATCTTCCAGGTAGCCTTTCAAATGAGCGCGACCATCTTTATACGTGCGCAACAAACGCTTTTCCTGTCCATCCTGCCGCAAATTGCTCAGCAGAAACTCAGCATTCTTGATGGCGACCTGCAGGTAATCGGGACGATCCAGGTAGCGAGCAGCCTCGGCGAAGCTGCGCAACATCAAACCATTCCACGAGGTCAGTATCTTCTCGTCGCGTCCCGGTTTGACACGCTTTTCGCGTACTTTAAAGAGCATCTGACGGCTGCGTGCCAGCGAATCTTGCAATGTGACCAGCGCCACATCGGCGTCTTCCGCAACACGGGCCGCGTCCCGTTCGACATGCAGGATATTTTTCCCCTCGAAGTTGCCGCTCTCGGTCACATCGTAATACTGCATGAAAAGCGCGGCATCATCGGGCAGCAATCCAGCCTTCACCTCCTCCGGCGTCCAGAGGAAGAACTTACCTTCTTCACCCTCGCTATCGGCATCCTGTGTGGAGTAGAACCCACCCTCTGGCGAGGTCATTTCGCGTACCACGTAGTCCAACGTCTCCTCGACAACCCGACTGTACCTGGGATTGTTCGTCACGAGATAGGCGTGCAGGTACAGACGACTGAGCAGCGCATTGTCATAGAGCATCTTCTCAAAATGCGGCACCAACCATTCTGCATCCACCGAGTAGCGATGAAAACCTCCGCCCAGCTGGTCATAGATGCCGCCATTCGCCATGTGCTGCAAGGAGGTCTCCACAATCTCCAATTCTGGTCGCGCCGCCCTCGTGCCAATCTCGCCATTAAGCCGATGCGTATGCAAACGCAACAATACCTCAAGAGACATCGTACTGGGAAACTTGGGTGCGTTACCAAAGCCACCGTTGACGGTATCAAAATCAGCCGCCAGTTTGCTGCCCGCAGTATTCAACAACTCCAACGGCAGCGTATTCAACGGATGCAAATTCTGGTTGCGCACGGGACCGCGCTGGTTCAGGTAATCGGCAATCTGTCTTGCCTGCTCCTCTACATCCTGGCGGCGATTCTGATAGACATCTGCCATCGTCCGCAGAACAGTAGTGAAGCCAGGCATCACCTGTCCACCATAGCGGCGATCATTCGGCGGGAAATACGTGCCGCCATAAAAAGGCCGTCCATCGGGCGTCAGAAACACGGTCATAGGCCAGCCACCCTGGTGTGTTAAAGCCTGTACCGCCTGCATATAAATGCCGTCAATATCGGGCCGCTCCTCGCGGTCTACCTTGACCGAGACAAAGTGCTGATTCATGATATCGGCAATCTGCTCGTTCTCAAACGACTCCCGCTCCATCACATGGCACCAGTGACAGGCAGAGTAACCCACGCTGAGCAAAATTGGCTTATCCTCCTCCTTTGCCTTGCGCAACGCCTCCTCGCCCCACGGATACCAGTTCACCGGATTATGCGCATGCTGGAGCAAATATGGACTCGTCTCATGAATGAGCCGGTTCGTATGCTTCTGTTGTCCCTGATCGTTTGCTGTGTCGGATATATTGGACATGTCGTATCTATCCTCTCCCAGATGGGTTGCATGTATTTACAATGGGTAATTATCTGGATATTGTACGACATGAGGTGGGAAATGGAAAATTCAGCCTTAGTTTTGCAGCCACCCACATTTTGCTTGACAATGTTTGCGTAACCCTCTTCATCTTTAACGTAGTAGTACCAATCCCCCGAATCCTCGCGCTCCGCTTTCATT
>DATGJV010000165.1:0-4094 GCA_035295005.1 Ktedonobacteraceae bacterium
CAATATGAAACTCAGGAATTGTTACCATTTTATACACATTTCAAGCAAATGTCAACTCAATTAGAGATTGATTTGTCAAATTGGTTACCATGTTTGTTTGAAGACAATTGGTGATTGACCTTTGAAGAGCCTTGTAAACCAGTTACGAAGCTTTTTGCTGGCGCAAGATGGTGATAAGGTCGCTCAATACGCCATACGCTGTTTGTATCACCGTTGGTTCATGTTCTACAAAAGTGATCATACCCATTGCTTCGGTTTCTAATGATATGATGCTGGTAGTGCCGGTTGCGATATGCAAAATGTCTCCGACATCAATACGTCGAGGGGATACTTCAGCTGTTATCGTGCTATTTATAGAGCTAGCATGGCTTACAAGTCGAACAGGCGTTCCGCCAGAAGCTGCTCCACGAATCTCCTCAAGAGAAATGTCACGCAACCCTGTACGTTTAACCTGGGATGGGGTAAGCTGACCATTGAGCAGGTTGTTGGATAAAATAGTGGTTTTCAGCGCGGCATCCCAGCCATCGAGGTCATACCAGGGATCGGTTTCCGCGATACCAAGTTGTTGTGCCTGACGTATGGCTTCTTCCAATGAATGGCCTTGCTCGATTAAATACAGAACATAGCCGCTGGTCGTATTCAGTAGTGCGCGAAATGAATGTATACCTACCGCCTGTAACGTAAATTGCGCGAGATTGATAAGCGGAAGACCATCCATAACGGTAGATTCAAAGCGAAACTGGACGTGATGGCGTTGTGCCAGCGATTGCAGTTCAGTCTGTGCATAGGCAACCGGACCCTTATTCGCTGTTATAACATCCATTGCGGCCCTTAAGGCGGTGCGGATGTGATCAAGTGCTGGTTGTCCATCATGCGGGTTAAGTGTCGTCAATTCTATAAGCAGAGATGCGCCATTCGCTTTACCCTGCTGGATAAATGCCTCAGCATTTTTTACTGGTTGACCTCTGACAGTAAACCATTGTAAAGTGTCTTCGCTGTTTGCGAGTGTAGTGACATCTATACCTTTGGGATAGAGATAATAGCCCTGGCTACGGGTTCCTATGCCGCAGATCATAGGACGCACACCATAGGTTTTACCTGACCACTCACTACGCGCTGCCAACAAGGGAATAAATGCTTGCGCTACATGCCCATAGCCCAATAGTAGCAGACGTAATGGGTGCAGTGTTGGTGGAAGAGAAAAGTTGTTCATGTGGCAATACCTGGGTTAAAAGCGAAACTGGAAATTGTATGTATGTTTGTGTACTGGCCGCTTGCTTCGCGAAGAAGAAGATAATGATTGCTATCAAAATTATCAAGACAAGAACTATGATAATGATTAGCAGCATTTGATTACTGATCCTTGCTGCACGTGGAGGCTGGGGGGGTGTTCCGGTTGATTTCTGAGGAGGTATTTTCAGAGGGCTTTCCGTCGTTGGTATACCTTGTACCTGCGAAGGTGTTGATGCCTTTTTGTGCTGCACAGGTGGGAGTGTTGAGATGGGAGTAGCCGCCGGTCGCGAAGTCAGCTGAGGCACGGATGTACCTGACGCGGCTGCTGTCGGTGGCATCGCCGAATTTACAGGACGCAGTTTCAATTGCTTCTGTTGTTGGTCTCCCGGTTGATTATTTTCCTGAGAGCTTGCCGCTGCCTTATTCTGCAGAGATGGTCCACCATTCGCAGGGGATTGGGCTGTATTGGCCGGTGTGTTCGTGCCAGACCCATTGGGTATTGAAAAGCCGCAGTAAGGGCAAAAGGCAGCATTTGGTACTAATTGCTTTCCACAACGAGGACAGGTATGTAATTGTACTTGAGGGACAGTGGGTTGCACCGAATCGGGTGCCGTTTGAGCCGATTGTGCTAACTTTGCCGATTGCAGTGCCTCATAGAGCTGTGGCAAATCAGGTTGCGTGCTGTTGGGATCAACAGGGCGTGAAGGCACTGTTGGTTGTGCCGTAGATAAGGTACTGATCGCATTCGTCACCTTACGCAAGTCATTGCTGAAATCCGCAATAGAGTGATAGCGATCTTTTTGATGCATCGCCATTGCACGCGCAATAATGGTATTCAGTTGATCGAGCAAAGCTGGTGGCAGTGTGCCAAGTTGCGCGAGATGGCGTATATGGCGCGGCGCTGGTTTGGCCGGTTTAGAAACGCCCAGGCGGAATTGACGTTGTGCCAGGGCCTCCGGGTTATCTTCGGGCGGGTTGTTCAACAGTTGGTCCTGCAACGATGGTAAATCAGGAATATTCTGCTGGATGGATTGATTGCGTGTAGAAACACTTGGTGGCTCATGCGCGGTCAATGCGAAATAGAGAGTGCCACCCAGAGCATACGCATCGGAACGTACTGTGGTACCGGAGCCGCCAGGGTATTGTTCTTGTGGTGCATAGCCAGGTGTTCCTTGATGGCGAATAAAAAAGAGCGTGCGAGCGCCATCAGCAGTGGCCTTTGCGTTGCCGAGGTCTACCAGAATAGCAGTGCCGTCCGAAGTGATACGGATATTATCGGGTTTGATATCACGGTGAATGACGGGTGGATGCTGGTTATGCAGAAACATCACCGCATCGCAGACGGAAAGTATCCAGTTCAAAATGCGTGGCAAAGGAATAGCATCATTTCTTTGCCGTGCAATGCGAATGATATCGGTGAGGTCGCTGCCCTCGATGTAGCTCAGTACCACATAATAGTGTCCACGCTCGCTAAAAGCCTCGCGAAATGCGGGCAGGTTTGGATGGTGCAGGTGGCTCAGGACGCTGGCCTCATGCTGCAATTGTGCTTGTCCACTTGAACCACTGACTAAATATTCTTTGATAGCGAACTGCCCGGTTGTCTGTAAGTCCACAGCTAAATAGACGTGTCCAAAACCACCACTACCCAGAACGCGCTCAATACGATAGCGTCTGTGCAAAATGGTCCCCGACGGAATCGTTTCCATCATAGAAGGTCTCTCCTTCGTTGTTTTTCTGCATGTAGTATGGGTGATGGACAAAGTTAGAACAATGAACCAGGTCACATTCTAAAGTTGTTAGTTGCGTTCATGTTGGCATTATACACCACATAAGATGAACCTGTCATCTTGAAGTACCTATTTTCTTGAAAACTGCGTTCTAATACATTGAAATGACGTATCAATGTTCGGAAGAACCGCGTGGGTGTAAAGATGAGGGCGACGGGGACACGCGGGCCTGCGAAAGAAAGGCCCAATCGTTTTGTTTGGAACACTGTACACCTGTGCGTATCACCTTCTCCATTGACAATACCGACAGCCATTTAGCGGACAGACCCTTGCTCACCATCCACCACTTCAGTCCCGCTTGATCCTGGTGCTTGAGTTACATTAAGAATACGCTCAAAGGTAGTCAGCAGTTCCAAAAAACTGATAGTACCCACGGGATGCGCAACGAGATTGTATGACTGAGCAATAAGAGGGAACCCTGGCAAAAACTGAAGAAATGTGTCCTCTTAGAAGGGAACCTGTGAATTGACTTGTTTCCAGATAAGGAGGACACACATCCGACGCATTCTACGGTAACCATCCAGATTGCCCCAGAATCAGTTCCCTCAACCCCATCCTGGTTCGGCTCTCCCATCCAGGAGGGAGTCGCAGGCACCGATTGCGGTAAGGTCTGGATCATCACAGCAGAAGAGGCGAGAGTAGCCATACATCCTTCTTCTTTGTTCGTTGCATCGAGTATGCAATGCTGTCGCTTCTTTTCCCTTCTCTGCCTTCAGATGTGAGCTTCTGGGCCGTGGTGGAGGTGTCCAGGACTACCGATTCAGCAGCAGAGAGTGGGAAAGAGGTAAGCTCAGGAGAGATGCTCTCCTGAAAAAGTGTTGAAGGCGGGACGTGCGAGGAAAAGAAGAAGAGAGGGTATAAAGGGTGCAAAAAAGAAAACCGATACCGTTATCTTGCCATCGGCTGAGTTCGTTCTCCTCGATTGAGAGGAAGACAACGGGACGCCAGGCGTGAATCAAAATCTCTCACGTGTTTCGCCGAGGTCGGCGAGCAACAGGCAGTGGTGCTTGTACGGCATCCGAATCATACTGTTGGACAGGCTCGCAGTGCTAGAGCGTCGGTCAAGTAATCAAG
>DATGJV010000166.1:0-3194 GCA_035295005.1 Ktedonobacteraceae bacterium
ACACCATTTCTACCGGCTTTCCCTGTATCATGCTTGCTACTTCATCCAGCCTTGACTGTATACAGGAATCCGTGGCGCTGCATCGCACGTACTATTGCCATTGCGTCCCATTCTGAGATACCGCCGACGCCGCCCTGTGGCACAGACAGTTCTTCCACATGCATACCGGCAGCTTTCGCACGCCCATCCACTTGCGCAATCGTTTTCTCCGCGAGTGGCGCAAGTGATTTCTGGATGCTTTCGCGCACACCTTCGTTCTGTAACACCTGCGTTGCGGCGGCAATGATGTTGATTGCGGCTAACTGGACGATTTCACCTTCAAGCGGAGGTGGGTCGGGTAGGCTCAATAGCACAATAATCCAGTCCGCAAGGCGTAACCGGATGGCCTCGTCAATAGTGAGTTCAGACATCGTTTCCTTCTTTCCTTTCGCTTTCGCTATACAGCAGTGGCCTGGTTGCCACGTCGGTAGATGAACGATGCTAGCACAGGTTTTTACTGGATGTATACTTGTGAATCTCCCCAAAACCACGTACAATACAAATAACACCGTTGTGATAGCATCATCTTATCCCAGTTTGGGGAGGAGACAAACCATGTACATAGATATGTTGCTCTTCTGGGCTTTTACCTTGACAGTCTGTGCGTTTGCATTGTTTGTCCACTCGCTATTATTGCTGCGCAAGCTTATTCATACACAGCACCTTTCGGCGTGGAAAATGCTGACCGTCGTCCTGTCCGTTCTGGTGAGCATATGGTCATTGTTTATGGCCTTTGGTGCCTTCTCGATGGAGCCGAATTTCTCCGGCAATATTATTTGGGGGCATTTCTCTCTGGCTTTTTATATAGGACTCAAAGCAAACATTGACATGGCGACGGTAAGTTGTCAGGTGCAAACTGCTATTGTAGTGGCAGTTTTCATTATCGGTGCCTATCTTGAGCGAAAAATGTTCCCAATTGTCAAGCCAGCGCCTCAATGGGTCACTGTCAGAGAAGGCCGCCCAACGCGATAGCAGCGTAGAGGTAAAGTATCATGACGCCAGGGGATATACAAACATGGTCCTTCATTCTCATCGTATGTGCGTTCGTGCTTTTTGTCCAATCGGTGCTGGTGTTACGCACGCTGCTTCTGATGCGGCCATTCCCTTTACGTCTTCTCCCAATTGTCCTCATTCCGCTGGTGATAAGTGTCTGGTCATTCGTGCTATCTCTAAGCGGCTACAATGCAACTTCCTTACTTCCGCCGCCGCATATTCATCTGACTGTGGCAATGTACCTGTCTTATGAGAACGCCATAGAGCAAGCCGTCATTACTCGCCAGATTTTGACCGGTTTCACTATCGTCGTTATTGCCATCTTCGCCCTCTTCGAACGAAAAATGTTGCCCACTGTCGAGCGAACTCCCCTATGGGTGAGGATGCGCGAACGTAGATTGTTACGGTGAATCGGGTGCGGTAATACAGATTACATAATGTATTTGGTCATAGAGACGCGACATGGCTGCGCTCGTCGCGGGGGTGCGCTGAAGCGGACCCCTATAGTGCTGCGGCACTGGCCGGACCAGCGCCCGTAGGCGCGTAGGGGCTTGCTTTAGCACGCCCACAGCACGAGCCGCAGCGAGGTGCCTGTCAGCTTTTCCCAGTTTCTTTCGTTCTGCATGATTGTGTCCCTACATGCCTATTTCCAGGGTGGTATACTTTGCATATGCTTATAACAAGCTGAGTTTGTCAGAGTTGCCCGTTGATTTGAAGGAGGTATCGCACAATGAACCCGATCGTCAAAACCCGTAGTGGTGAGGTGCGTGGCAGTGAAGCTGCTGGAGTGAACGTCTTTAAGGGAATATCTTATGCAGCGCCCCCCTTTGGCGCGAATCGCTTCCAGCCGCCCCAACCAGTCGAACGCTGGAGCGGCGTGCGGGACGCGCTTACGTATGGCCCAACGACCCTCAAACCGCCCTATTTTCCCCCATTTGATGTTCTCCTCGAAGAGCCTGCCATTCCTGGTGAGGATTGTTTAAATCTCAATATCTGGACACCTGACCTGGGAGAAGCGAAGTTGCCTGTTATGGTGTGGATTCATGGCGGGGCCTTTGCCAATGGAACGGGCGCGGTGTCCTTGTATGATGGTAGCCGCTTCGCCCGCGATGGAGTGGTCTGTGTGACTATCAACTATCGTCTTGGGGTAGATGGTTTTCTCTATCTCGGCAATGGATATGTCAACCTCGGCTTGCTCGATCAGGTTGCAGCCCTCGAGTGGGTGCAGGAAAATATCGCTGCCTTTGGCGGTGATCCCGGTAATGTCACCATCTTTGGTGAATCGGCAGGCGGTATGAGCGTTGGTACGCTGCTGTCAATGCCTCGCGCAAAAGGTCTGTTTCGCAGGGCTATTGGTGAGAGCGGAGCAGGTCATCATGTGATATCGCCCGCAACGGCGCAAAACATCGGCCAGTATCTCGCGAAAAAACTCGAAGTTGAGCCAACGCTGGCCGCTATCGCGGCAGTTCCTTTTGATCGTCTGCTCCAGGCCCAGGTAGAGTTAAGCGCCGACGTTTTCAATAACCCCAATCCAGCACTCTGGGGAGAGGTAGCACCTAACCTGATGCCCTTTGAGCCAGTCATTGATGGGGATATCCTTCCCACTCGCCCAATTGACGGTATTGTTGCAGGAGCCGGTGCGAACATTGATGTTATGTTCGGAACGAATGCTGAGGAACAGCGACTATTCCTGGTCCCCAACGGTGTTATTGGTCATATTACTGGCGAGGCTGTGGCCGGAACCTTAGCAGCATATGGGCTACCAGTCGAAACCGCGTTGGCTACTTACCGCGCAACACGTCCTGACGCCAGCCCCGGAGACCTGCTCGTTGCCATAATCACCGACTGGTTTTACCGCATACCCGCTATCCGCCTGGCAGAGGCACACGCAAAAAGTAACCCTGCTACCTACATGTACGAATTTGCGTGGCGCTCACCGCAGTTCAACGGACTTCTTGGCGCGTGTCACGGACTTGAGATTGCCTTTGTGTTTGATACGCTCGACAAAGAAGGTGGCGAGCCATTGACCGGAACCAATCCCCCGCAACAACTCGCAGACACGATGCACGCCGCCTGGGTAGCTTTTGCCACTACCGGCAATCCTGGTTGGTCGCGGTACGACCTCGACCGCCGGGCAACCATGCGTTTCGACACCATGTCAC
>DATGJV010000167.1:0-4096 GCA_035295005.1 Ktedonobacteraceae bacterium
CATGCTTGCGCTGTTCGCTCTCTCTGTCTATCTTATTTCCAGTCTCCTCACCGCATGTAGTAATACGCCATCGAACCCTTCACGACCATCTTTGTTGCCTGGACCATATAGCTCCACGCCATTTCCGGCTCATGCTGCTCATGGCACACTGGTTTTATCAAATAGCCAGTTCCCTGATTCGCTCAATCCATTGTTTGCCGGTTCAGACGTTGGTATCGAGCTTGAAGCGGCACTCTGGGCGCGGCCCGTTGCCTATGATCAGCAGTTCCATGTTCATCCCGACCTGTTAACCGAAGTGCCGCTACCGGAAAATGGCGATGTGCGGGATGGCGGCAAAACGATAATAATGCATTTGCGCCATGACCTGCGCTGGTCGGATGGACAACCACTGCTTGCCAGCGACTTTCAATACTGGTGGCGGTTGAATCAAGACCCCAATACCGGTGCGCTACTCACAAGCGGCTATGACCAGATAGCCAGTATAGATACGCCCGATACCTTCACTGTCGTACTGCATATGAAGCAGCCCTTTGGCCCCTATCTCTTTTACCTGCCCTATGCCGCGCCGCAACACACCTGGGGGCATATGAACTCAATAGATTTACAGAATACGCCATCGGTCTTCCAGGCTCCGACCATCACTGATGGTCCCTATGTCGTATCAAAGTACATTGATGGTCGCAGCATTATCATGGTGCCCAATCCCCACTACCGCTCGTCAACATTCCATGGCCCTTTTCTTTCACAACTGACCTTCCAGGCATACCCTGACATAAATGCGCTCAGTGTCGCGGCTTTGCAACAACAAACGGATGTTTCGCTAGACTATATGGAGTACCAGTTGCCCTTGTTGGCGCATGCCCCATCTTCAGTGCATGTACTAGAAACGGCAACAGCCGCCTATGAGCATCTGGATTTCAACAACGCCAAACCGTTTTTCCATGATGTACGTGTGCGCCGCGCCATTCAAATGGCGATAGATAAATGCACCCTCTTAACCCACGTCTTACATGCGCCGAATTGTGACCGCGCCGTCTCCCAGGTTGAACCATTGCCATCGCTTGTCTACGATCCTACGATTCCAGCCAGCATCTATAATCCCGCCGAAGCTAAAACATTGCTGGCGCAAGCTGGCTGGACGCCTGATGCAAATGGTACTGTGATGCGTCATGGGCAATCATTTACCATACGATTGGTTACTACTGCTGATAATCCCTTGCGAGCGGCAATTGCACAGCAAGTTCAACGCGATCTGAAGACTATTGGCATTCAGGCTACGATTGCTTATTACCCTCTCGGCTCCTTTTTTGCCGTCTACACCCGCGGCGGCATCCTCGCGACTGGCAACTACGATATGTCCCTGTTTACCTATGCCAATGGCCCTGAGCCAGACGATGAATATGCTGTCTATCATTCATCGCAGATTCCCTCAACCAGTAACCCGTATCTCGGCAACTATGGCCGTGTTCAGGATGCAATCATTGATCGTTCGCTCACATCGGCCCGGAATACCGTTATCTTTGCCGATCGCGTCAAAGACTACCATCAATTTTTGGAGCGATTGGCCGATCAGGTTTATATGATTCCCCTCTTTACCGATCTGAATATTACCGTGGTAAGTAGCCGTGCGCAAAATATCATTCCCCATCCCACGCAGCCGGATACCACCTGGAATATCAGCGATTGGTGGGTGCAATGACATACCCCCCACATGGACATTTAACCTATAGTACTGGACAAACACAGATTGTATCTGGTATGCTGTTGGTAGTAGTGATAAGAATACAGGAGAGCAGCGTAATCTCTTCCCTGTAGGTGTTGCTTTCTAGCAACGTCGCTAGAAAAAGATAGTAATTCACTATACCCTCGAAGGAGAGGTTGAGATGATCCATATGAAACAAGAACCCTCAAAGGTGAGGACAAAAAAACCACATGCCCACGGTCTACCGCATTTACGGCACCTCCGTCAAAGCAAAGGTTTAAGCCTCGGACAACTCGCCGAAATGACCGGCCTCCGTCGCGATACCATCGCACACCTGGAAAATGGACGCGAAGACCCACAACCCTATCATATCCGCCTTCTGGCTCGTGTCTTAGACGTGTCCCAGCTGGAACTCGTCTCCTGAAATTCTGACACGGGATGTCAAAAAATACCGCGTATACTCTACCCTCTGTACAGCATCTGCAAATAGACAAAAGAGTCTGAACAACAGAAAGCTGCGAATATAGTATCGCATGCCCTTTTCTATTCGCCGGGCGCGTTTGTGTATGTCTCTTGCGCAATCCATTCGAGATAGCTTGCCCATCCAGCGACGACAGGCACAGCAAGAATGCCTGGAACTTCATCGGGATGATGCTCACGTATCACACGCTCTACCTCTTGATACAAATCACTGCGTGTCTTGAAAAGACAGAGCCAGCTCTGGACAGTTTCCATCTGCTGTTTCCACCAGTATGTGCCTGTAATTGGTCCAATCACCTGTCCAGATGCGGCTACTCTTTGTGCAACGGCATCGGTAACCAGTTGTTGCGCAAGCTCTTGCGGCCCTATAGTGGTCAGAACGAGGATAAAATCAGTCATTAGTCGTTATTCCTTACTTTTGTTAACTGTATGCTATCATTTTAGTACATTGATGATTGCTTTCATATCATCTGGCGTGATGGCTATCTCTTAAACCTCTCCAGTCGGCCACTATCCATTCTATAGAAAGTGGCTCACAATGCCTGAAGAGGCAATTTGTAGAGTACAAACTATACGAGAAGCACGCATTCTCCTGATAAAGATGGCGCATTTCGTACTTTTTTCGCAAAGTACAGGAAGCATCTGGATACGACTCAGCCTGGACGCGCTACTAGATGCTTGCAATAGAAAATAATATGCATTAGTACCTCCTGCGCCTATTACAATAGAGGTATTTTTGCTCCTCGTCTATATCAGGAAACATGTCATCTTCTACAGTCATATTTACATGTTAGATACCAGGAGACGATAGCGCCGCTCATAAGCATGATTGAGCGAGAATTAACTTCTGAAGAGAGCTTCTAATTGCTTGATTCGTAGCTCATGGGGCCATACTTTTTGCATCTGTTGGAGAAGTGTAAAAGACTCCTGAAAACGTCTTTCGCTTCCAATTATTATAGCAACGTTTGCTGCTTCCTCCAGGTATATACACGCTTGTTCCATTTCGTTGAGCTCGATATATGTAGCGACTTGACAATTCAGAAGATCAATCCGTACTTTCTTTGCAATCTGGATTTTTGGATGAAGCCCATCAATTTGTGCAAAAATTTGTTCAGCTTTATGAGGTTCGTGAAAGTCGAGATGTGTCAGTCCATCGCAAAATATGAGAGCGCAATAACTACCATTTGCAAAAGAAAAACTCAAATCTTTTTCAGGATCTGCTGGGAATGACTCATATGCTAATGCCAGATAACGAATAGCTTCCTGTCTTTGTTTGAGTTGCGCATAAGTACCAGATATTCCTGAGTAAATAAGTGACTGTAAGAGGGGAGAAATTTCATTCAAAAAAGGTATGGTTTGTTGATATGCCTGTAGCACCTCATTGGTATGACCTTGTAAATCGAGCGTTGTTGCCAACTGTTTCATTGCCGCTATTTGCAGATTGCGGTCATTTGCAACTTTTCCATACAGTAAGGCATTTTCACTAAACTGTAATCTTTTCATAAGATTATTGTGTTGACCCGCTAGCGAAGCTGCAAGCAAATAGCTCTGTGAGACGATGCTTGCAACTCTGGCATGATTTTGAAAAGATAGTTTTGCTATCGCCTCAATTCCTGGTAGATATGTCCACAGAATACGTTCAGCTAATTTGAATTCGCTGCCTTCGCTGAGATGTCGGCAACTCTCTGTCAGCTTTTCAAAATAATCCAACGTTTCTTCATCTGTATTTAAAGACGCTATCCGTTCGGAAAGTTGCTCCAACGCTTGAGCTTTCGACGGTATGTCTTCGATCTTGTCATGAGTATTGGAAGACAATACAGCAAAGAATGGTGGCTGCTCCGATGTGGAAGAGAGTCGTTTTTGTTTCTCATGTCCTTTTACCCCATACGCCTCGACCTGTCTCGGCTCGCTGAG
>DATGJV010000168.1:0-4604 GCA_035295005.1 Ktedonobacteraceae bacterium
CCAGAACCAGACCGGCTTCCTGGTCATGGATTATATGCCAGGGGGCACATTACGGCAGCGCTTCGCCGCCGGGATGGCGCTGCCGCTGGAAACCATTCTGCCCTATACCACACAGATTGCCGAGGCTTTAGACTATGCCCATAACCAGGGTGTCATTCATCAAGCCTTGCGGCCAGAAAAGCTGCTCGTAGGGCATCAGGAAGAGATTGCGCTGGCGGGCTTTTATCTGGCTTCGGCTTACCCGCCCGCAGAAAACGACGCCACGGTGGAACCCAACCGCGTTACGGCCTATCTAGCTCCTGAACAACTCCAGCAGAAACCTTCCCCCACCAGCGATCAATACGCGCTGGGCATCATCGTCTATGAATGGCTCTGTGGTGATCGTCCCTTCCACGGTTCCTTCATTGAGATCACGGCGCAACATATTCACGCGGCCCCTCCCCTGCTAAGTCAAAGATTGCCGGGATTTCCGCCAGCCATCGAGCAAGTCGTGATGAAGTCACTGGCAAAAGACCCGCAGTGGCGTTTTCCCACGACGGTAGATTTTGCCACCGCCCTGGAGCAAGCATGGCTTTATCCTAACAAAGTTATCAATCCATCAACGCCACTCCCTGTTCAAGGGCCAGCCCGCGCCACTATGCCACCGCCATCTCCTCTACCCCAACGCTCAACTCAACCGCAGCAGCAACCAGTGATGCCGCAACGCTCAACTCAACCGCAGCAACAACCTGTGGCACCGCAACGCTCAACTCAGCCACAGCAACCCGTCGCGCCACAACCTGTCGCGCCGCAACCAGTACCGGTAATTGCGCCACCGAACCCAAATTTGCCGGTGTCAGCCGTTCCCGCGCTGCCCAGGCCCAGCACGGCTCACATTTCCTGGCCCACATTTTCGCTTACACTGAGCGATCGGCAAGCGATTGGCAGCGGAACAATGCCACAGGAGCGGCTTACGATTACCGGACAAATCGCGCAAACGCAACCCGGCCCATTGCCTGTTACCAGCACGCAACCGCTTGCCACGGTGCCGCTTGATTTCTTTCAACAGCCGTCCAAATCTTCGGTTGTCTTAAACGTGGTAAATACGTCAGCAAGTGTTGCTAATGCTGTTAATGCTGCAAGCACCACCGGTATTGTTCGCTCCACGGGAGCGATGGCACCGGTGAACTCTGCATCCGGTTCCGGTGCGGCTGGAAGCAAGCCAGGTAGTGGGAGCGGCATGCAAATTGTGCGTTCCTCTGGCCCAGGCACGCCTGCTAAAACAACGACCGGGGCAACTTCAACCTCTACCTCTACAAGCGATGATGGAAGGAAGTTGGGTGTAGCAGCCCTCGTCATCACGCTACTGAGCAGTATAGCTATTAGCCCGAATGTGTCTGTACTGGCAAACCACTCGTTTACCACACACCAGGGTGCGCTCAACGCCTATGCTGCCCTCTTCTTCATAGGGGAAATTGTGGCCTTTATCATGGGCTGCGTGGCCGTCGCAAAAGGGAGCAGGACAGGTAGCGGGGCCAGCAAGGCGGGCGGCTGGAGCATCGCGCTCTCCATCATTGTTATCACCGTCGAAATTATTTTCCTGGCGGTGCTGTACAGCAATATGGGTATGTATAATATTGTCACGTATTAACTGGTACAAATGTCTCTCAAGGAGAGAATAGTGGAGGGAGGAGTAATGGTCTCTTATGGTTGGTACATTCAGGGGCGGTGCATAATCAGAACTTTGAAATTGCCCATACCAGCGGGATCGGTCAGGGCGGCTACTCGTTGTTGCTGGTTCATCCATTGCAGACGAGCAATCTGGCCTCTGTCGGAGGCGCGATCTGTGTCCATGTCGGCGAACCGGGTGGTGCGCAGTTGATCCAGTGCGGCGTGGATACCCATGTTTGCGAGCCATCGGCGTTGTGTGGTAAACAGGTTCAAGCGCAATCCTTGCTGTCGCCCTTCGTCAATGAGGGCGCTGAAATTGACGTGCGCGGTGATATCCTGTTGTCCCGGACGCGCAAGAGGCTGTTCGCTTGTTTGATGCTGGTAGTAGCAGGTGAGGGTACCATGTTGACGATGGGGAGAGTACAATGCTCGCGCTTTGTCGCCATAGTCAATTGCCAGCAGGTAGCCTCGCTGAAGGATGTTCGCTACCTGTCGCAACCAGGGTAGCGCATCTAGATTGATTTCCGCACGCCAGCCATCGCGATACGTGACCCAGGGAATCTTGAAATTGTCCAGGTATGCGGCGACCTCGGCTGAACTCGGCTCGTCCAGCACGGGAAACAAACGCCCATCTTGCTCATCTACATACAGTTCATACAAGTTTTTGTCGCGCACCTCAACAATATGCACGGGGAAAGCGTCCACCAGTTCATTGGAGAGGACGACGTGAACCCGCTTCCAGGGTACGCGCAAGGAGGTATCGGATATTACATCAACGCCCATATGTATATCCTCTGTGCGATAATCGAGAGCAGCGTGAAGGTCGGGGGCTTGCCGGGCGGCCCAACTGCGCACACCGGAGGCGAGGTCGCCACGGCCCGCGCCCTGTTCCAGCACATTGAACGGGTCTGGTTTGCCCAGTTTCTCCCACATGTGTTGTAGCTGACAGCCCATGCAATCGGCGAAGAAATCTGCGATGTCGGTACTGGTATAGTAATCACCTTCCCAGCCCATTTTGGTCTGCCCGCTGACATAGTAGCCATAGTCCGGTTCGTAGAGTGCCATGCGCATGTAGGTGGCGAAGGGAATTGGTCCTTCGTGCTGGATACGTTCGATGATGCGTTGCTGTAGTGGCGTCATATGTTTGTATTTCTACCCATCTGGGGCGATATTGCAAATTGATGAAATAACCTGGGAATACATTGGGTTGACTGGCACAGCGCTGCGGCTCGTGCCCTGGGCGCGCTAAATCGGGCCCCTACAGGCCGAAATTGATGACGAGCAGGTCGAGGGCCATTTCGGGAGCCATGCGACTGCGCTTGAGGGCGGCATCGGTGGCTAAGAGCTGGCGATAGGTGTTCTCCAGTTGCGATGGGTTGAATTTCGCGACCTGGCGCAGGGATTTCTCGGCGACGAAGGGCGCGACTCCGATAGTGGTGGCAATCTGGGGGCCGCGCATGCCCTTCTGCGAAAGTTCTTTGACGAGCAGTAGCGAGCGTACCTGAGATGTAATCAGGCTGATAAGTTTCAGGGGCGGCTCCCCATCGGCCAGCAGGTCGTGCAGGATGTCGAGAGCTTGTTTGCGGTCACGCCCGGCGAGTGCGTCGGTCAGGTCGAAGATACGCGCCTCTTGCACCTGCGCGGACAACTGGCGCACGTCGTCGGCGGTGATAGTTGCCCCTTTACCAGCATAAGTTGCCAGTTTGTTCAATTCGTTTGCCAGCAGACGCAACTGGTTGCCGATGAAGTTTGCCAGCAAAGCGGCGGCCTCCGGTGTGATGGAGACGCCGATAGCTCTGGCGCGTTTTGTAATCCAACTTTCGACGGCGGCACCCTTCGGCAAGGTGGATTGGATAATCTTGCCATGCTGCTCCGCAGTCTTATACAGGACATTTTTCGCGTCGAGAAGCTCATCCAACAGCACGATTAGCACGGTCTCTTGAGGCATAACAGGAATGAATTCCGCCAGTTCCTTCTCGAAACCAGCGCGAGTTGCGCTGTTGTTTTTGCCGCTCTTCTTGCCTTTTTTTGCCTTACCCCCTTTACCGGTTGCACTGTCGCCAGTGCCGGATGCAGTTGCTGCGGCCTCTCCTTTGCGTTTTTTCGGCAAGCCTTCGATGATGACGAGACGCTGGTCGGTGAGAAAGGGCAGGGTACTACAAGTAGCGATGATGGATGCTAATGCAACCTCACCGCCGTTGTAGGTATCCTGATTGTAGTCGAAATTCCCCTGTTGCCGCAGCTTTTTGAGTTGCTCGCGGCTGGTAAATTCGTCATCGCCATGCAGGAGATAGAACATTGGTATCCCTACTCGTGTGCCATTTCGTGCGGATTGGGACGGCGGTAATCGCTCTTGTTGGCTCTGGCTACCAGCAAATCCAGAATAATTGCAAGGGAAAGGCCGAGGACGGAGCAGAGAAGGGCGGAGCCAAAGAAGGTAGAGCCACCGTTGGCACCGGGGAGCGGTGTATCGTAGACAAGCGTGCCGACCCAGGCTAGAATGATGATAAAGCCGATTACCGCGCCGATGAAAGCGCCAAGCACAACGACCATTTTATTTTTTACCGCGCTGATCCAGAACGCTATGAAAGGGGCAATCAGTAATGAGATGATGAAACCCCAGAAATCGCCAATAAATATGTCGTTTATAGGGACTGAAAGCGTGAGACCCATAGGTATAATTCCTCCGTACAAGTGTTGTCAGTAGTTTTTGCGTTATGGCTGTTTCTATTATACGTCAGTTCCCTGAACGTGACAACATGTTGTTTGACTCGCAGTGCGAAGCACTGCACAGTATATGAATGGGGGTGCAAGAATGGCGCGTCGCGCCATTCTTGCACCCCCATTCATATACTGTGCAGTGCGAAGCACTGCGAGTCAAACAACATGTTGTCACGTTCAGGGAACTGACGTATAATAGAAATAGCCATAACGCAAAAACTACTGACAACACT
>DATGJV010000169.1:0-3599 GCA_035295005.1 Ktedonobacteraceae bacterium
TCTCTTCATTATTTGCATACAGCATTAGATCGAGAACGTGGACGGCTCAAGTTATCCCTACCGGCACCACTGTCTGCCGAAGGGTTGATTATCAGGAGAAGAGATGATATCGTTGAAATATACATATTCATGTACTCGTGAGAAATGAACAACAGGTTTTTGGCATGCAAGCTTCGGTTCATCGAGCGAGATTCTTGATCAGGGAGAAAGAACAACATGGAGCTTTTTCGCCCATCGCTGCAATACCCCTCGTACCCTTATGCGGAGATGCTTACCCGTACTGCTGAGCGTTACCCGGAACATATCGCGCTAATTTTCAAAAACGTAAACCTGACGTATCGGGAGCTAGAGTCGCTGGTGAACTCCTTTGCCAATGCCTTACTTGACCTGGGCATACGTAAAGGCCAACGGGTATGTCTACTCATGACCAATCGTCCTGAATACCTGATTAGCTGGTTTGCGATTGCACGTATTGGCGCGGTTGCCTGTCCTATGAATCCCTCCTACAAAGAACGCGAAGTCGCATATCAATTAAGCAATAGCGAAGCGACAGCGGTGATCGTGCAACAGAATCTGCTGCCACTGGTACAGGCGGCACAGATTGAATCGCCAGAGTTAACCTGTGTGATAACAGTTGGTTCCCAGTCTGAACAGATTTCGGCATTTTCGTTTAATCATCTCATACAAACAAATCCATCAACACCGCCCACATGCGAAGCGCCTGCCGGGGAAGACATGGTAGCACTTCCATACAGTAGTGGCACAACCGGTCTACCAAAGGGCGTTATGCTCAGCCATGAGAATCTCGTCTGCAATGTGTGCCAGTCAATTGCTACTGCCCGTATCACATTTCAGGATAGTATGCTGGTTTTTATCCCTCTCTATCACATCTATGGCATTATGCTCATGGGTCTTGCCGCAATGACAGGAGCGACTACTGTTCTCATGGAACGCTTCGAGCCGGGAGAGTGTCTGCACAATATTCAGGAGCAGGGCATCACACTTCTTTACACCGTACCACAGGTGTTATCTGCATTGCTCAATTGGCCGCAATTGGATGAATTTGATCTCCACACCGTCCGTTTTGCCCAGTGTGGAGCAGCTCCTGTGCCGCCAGTACTGGCACATCGCTTTCAGGAGTGTACGGGTATCACAGTGATGACATCGTATGGCCTGACCGAGGCATCCCCAGGAACGCACTCCAATCCTGTTTACGACCGGAGGCTCATCAGGGTCGAGACAATTGGCCTACCCATTCACGATACAAGGCAGAAGATTGTTGATATTGAGACAGGCGAGATCGAACTGGGAATAGGTGAGGTAGGTGAGTTGATTGTCGAAGGCCCGCAGGTCATGCAGGGGTATTGGAAAGCTCCTGAAGCCACAGCAGCTACATTGCGTAATGGCTGGCTCTACACGGGTGATATCGGGTGGCGCGACGAAGAGGGATATGTAACGATTACTGACCGCAAGAAAGAGATGATTAAATATAAGGGGTTTAGTATCGCACCAGCACAAATTGAAGCATTACTGCTCGAACACCCTGCTGTTATGGATGTTGCGGTCATCGCAAAAGCGGACGACGAAGTGGGAGAATTCCCTAAAGCTTTTGTTGTCCTCCAGGACGACAGCCCGCAACAGCGTGCGGACGAACTGATGACCTGGGTCAACAACCAGCTTGCAACGTATAAACAGATACGGGAGATGGAATTTATAGATAGCATTCCTCGCAATCCTTCCGGGAAAATCTTGCGCCGCGTCCTCAAGGAACGAGAGCAGCAGATGGGTCAATCTTAAAGAATTTCGCTCCTAAGTCAGCATATTTTTTCAGGAAGTTAAGGGAGCTATCAAAAGCAACAGGCATCCCTCGCGCCGCGAGGGATGCCTGTTGCTTTTGATAGCTCCCTTAACTTCTACGTTACCTTACATTCACTTTTATCGAGCGAGCTTTCGCATGCTCGGCTTTCGGCAAAGTGAGGGTCAGTACACCTTCATTGATAGTAGCCTCGACGCGATCAGCATTGATGGGGGACGGAAGCGTGAACGTCTGCTGGAACTGGCTTGACTGGAAACCATGCCAGTGAGTCGTCGCGTTCTCAGGAACCTCAACTTTGGTTTCCCATTTGAGTGTCACGGTATCCTGCTGTGTGGTAATCTCGATATCCTCTGGCTTCGCTCCGGGAACTGGCATCTGGAAAGTGAACCCATCCTGAGTCTCGAACAGGTTTGCACCAACTACACCCCCGCTCATCGTATGGGGGGCAATAAAGCTGTCAGCGAAGAGACGATCCATAGCCTCACGCAAAGAAACAGCCTCGTTGAAGGGATTGTAACGTGTCAGATTTGCCATAGAAGTATGTCCTTTCAAAATCGTTGTCTGTTTTGTACCTCGCTCGTTCGCTTCTCACGAACGAGCATGTTTGTTTTTGTTTTCTGGTTATAAGATACACTCTCCTGTGTTAGAACAACGTAAGAGGTGTGTTAGAAATGTGTTAGAAAGTTTGACAACAATGCTATCAAACTTTCTAACTCGACTCCCATCTTCTGTTCTGCTACAATGCTGTTAGATAAAATCACGTATTGAGGAGGAACAATAAGTTATGCCACATGCAACCATTGGCGTTATCGGCGGGAGCGGCCTCTACCATATGGAGGGAATGACCGATGTCGAGGAGGTTGCTGTTGAAACACCCTTTGGCAACCCCAGCAATGTCATCACCATTGGCAAAGTTGAGGGTGTTTCGATGGCGTTTTTGCCCCGTCATGGGCGCGGCCATCGTATTTCCCCCACGGAAATTCCGGTACGAGCCAATATCTGGGCGCTCAAAAGTCTGGGCGTCGAATGGGTTATTTCTGTTAGCGCTGTCGGCAGTTTACGCGAGCATATCGCGCCCCGCGACCTCATCATTCCCAATCAGCTATTTGACCGCACAAAGAGCCGTGTGAACTCGCTGTACGAGGGCGGTATTGTTGTACATTGCACCTTCGCCGAGCCATTTTGTTCGACGCTCAGTAGCCTCTTGATTGAGTCTGCTCGCGAATTGGGGAATGTGAAGGTTCACGAAGGCGGTACCTACGTGTGCATGGAAGGGCCGTTGTTCTCGACAAAGGCTGAGTCGAATATCTACCGAAGTTGGGGCATGGACATTATTGGCATGACCGCGCTACCAGAGGCGAAGCTGGCTCGTGAGGCTGAGTTGTGTTACGCCACCATCGCTTGCGCAACCGACTACGATTGCTGGCGTGAGTCGGAGGAATCGGTGACAGTTGAGATGGTCATTGGCAATCTCAGCGCCAATGTCGCCAACGCTCAACGCATCTTGCGTAGCGTCGCGCAGAAGATTCCAGCAAACCGCGATGCCAATACTTGCGAATGTCCGCACGCGCTGGCATCGGCGATTATGACCGCTCCCTCACTGATTCCAGAGGCGACAAAAGAGAAATATAACCTGTTCATTGGCAAATATCTGGCTTGACAAAAGCGCGGAACAGGAGTACAATAGCCATGTTCCGCGAGTGAAGTGAACAATGCAAGTGGAACCGACCGGTTTTCTTCCGGTCCTGTCGGTTGGCGTAATCGGGTCCTACGCGGCAGATGT
>DATGJV010000170.1:0-6442 GCA_035295005.1 Ktedonobacteraceae bacterium
GTCTGCCCACCACCAGCCCGGCAGACTATTGAGGACAAGGCCAATCAACAGAGTGATAGACATATAGGCGCAGGTGACACTGCAAGCCGCATCTGCTTTGAGGGCCGCACTGCCAATGTGCCTTGCTATCCGCAGTTTTCCTTGCCAGAGCAAGGGCATAAAGACCGCCGCCGCTATTGCCACGCCAATGCCCCACCATGATGGTTGCGAACGGCTTTGCGTCAATAACGATAGGGCGCTATCGCCGACAATATACACGGCAAGCGCAAAGAGGCTGATAGCTGTCACCCATGCGGCACGGCGCTCAGCCTGTTCAACTGCTTCAACGCTTCCGCCGCGCTGTTCAACCGATAATCGCCACAGCAGGATACTTCCCGCAATTAGTTCGATGATGCTATCAATACCAAATCCTTGCAGCGATACACTGCGCGTCATAAAGCCAGTCGTGAGGGCAACGCTTGCCTCAATGACCATCCAGAACAGTGTGACAAATTCAATCCAGATACCGAGGCGCACCTGCCTCAATCGCCCTTTCTGAGTATGAATGGGAGTAGTGCTGGCCTGGGCTTGCTGTGCCATGTTTATGCTCTCTTATGTTCTCTTACGGCCCTGTTTTTGTAGGTAGACCTTTTAGAGACAGATATGGAAGTTTGCGTGTGGTTTTGTTCATCACTGCATCCATCGTGCTCGTGAGAATGGGAGGAGATTTGACCATTACATTTATCCACTGCGGCTTCCATACTGCAATAGAGGCCGCGCATTTCGCAGCAGGAGCCTTTATGGTCATCACATTCAAATTGGATGGTTGTATGACCGATATGGTACTTATCTGCCAGCATGGTATTGAGTGATTGGAGCATATCGGAGCTTTTGCTTGTCGGTATATCATAAATCAGCGCGTGGCACGAAAGAGCATACATCTCATTCGTAATACTCCATACGTGTAAATCATGCACATCCCGTACCCCTTTAATCGCACGCATATCACGCACAAGTGCTGGTAAAGAGATGGTTGCCGGAACAGATTCAAGCAGAATATCTGCTGTTTCGTGCAGAATGCGCCATGCGCCAACAGCGATGAGAACAGCTATGCCAACAGAGAGAATCGGGTCAGCGATGGTCCAACCAGTCAAGAGAATAATAAGGGCTGCGATAATGACACCAACCGACGCTCCTACATCGCCAAAAACGTGCAGTGTGGCCGCCCGTACATTCAGATTATCGCTTTCCTTTTGCAGACCAAAGCCGATATATAGATTCACGGCGATACCAATACCCGCCGAAATGAACATTACCACCGGTTGTATCGGCTCCGGGTGTTGAAAGCGCAAGACAGCTTCCCAGATAATAGCGATAGCAATAAGAATCAGGGTAATAGCATTGACCAGTGCCGCTAATATGCCGACGCGATGGTAGCCAAAAGTTTTGCGGGCATTGGCGGGCCGTTCTGCTTGCGCAGTTGCGAACCATGCGAGTCCAAGCGCAAAGATATCGGTTACAACGTGACCCGCGTCTGAGAGCAACGCCAGTGAATTGGCGAGAAGGCCACCAGTAAGTTCGGCAACAAGAATAATCATAGTGAGAAAGAATGCCAGGCGGAGCGTTCGTTTTGCCATACCATGAGCATGATTATGTGTATGATGAGTATGAGTAGTGGTATTGTTACTGGTATAATGAGTATGTTGTTTGTGTCCCACATGTGTAATATTCATGCCGACACCTCGAATTCTGTTGTATGGGAATGATTAGATGGCATCTCGTTCGTGTGTGTCATGCCCAGTTCAAGCAATTGGCGGATATGATCGTCTACCAGACGATAGTAGACGACGCGCCCGGCTTTGCGCATTGTTACGATATGCTGGTTGCGTAGCACGCGGAGCTGGTGCGAGATAGTCGTATCATCACGCCCCAGACCGGTCGCCAGATCGCAGACGCACAGCTCACCGCCTGGTGCCTGGAGGAGCGCATAGAGAACCTGCAAGCGTGTTGGATCACTTAAAACCGCGAAGAGGTCCGCTATCTGCGTTGCCTTATCCCTGGCAAGTTTCGCGTGGCGTACCGCCAGCACATGTTCCGCGTGTATAGTGCGTTCCTGGCAGACATCAGTGCTGGAGGTATGCGCCTTTGCCTTTACCTTCGTCGTGAGGGTTGCCATACAAATCCTTTCAAAACATTTTCTTGAATAGCTGTACATACATGCAACTATTCTGTTCTTACTATACCACAGGATGACAAATTTTTCAAGATTTCTGCCCTTGCGTCCCCTTACACTCACATGCTACACTAGAACGTGTCTATTTCATCTATACGAACAACTGATAGCTGGTGGATGCACCTGCGACTTCGCCTGACGCTTGGTTATTTAGTCATTGCAACGGCTCTCATTCTGATAAGCGGGGCCGGGCATTTGCGTCTATTGAACGAGGTTGGGCGCACCTTCGGCGGTTTTTTCTGGGCCATTGATACCAGTGGTCAGGTTGTTGTTGTCTCGACGCCGCCACAGCTGTCCCCCTTTGGCGCAGTCGCCAGTTCTATAAACAGCAACGATGCGATTGTTGCAGTCAACGGACGGAAGGCCGCGGGCAATATCAGCCCAATCTACCAGCATGCTCGGCCCGGTGATACCATCACCTATCTCATTCAGCATAATACAACAACATTCACAGTGAAACGTGCCGCTGTCACATTTACGATGGACATGTGGTGGAGTAATTACGGATTGGCATTTTTAGCCGGGCTGAGCTGGATTCTGATTGGCATAGTGCTGCTTGCCACCGCCCAGGAATGGACGGGTGCCGTTGAAGGTATTACACTTATACCCCCTGCCATGCTCTTCTTGCTCTACAGCCATTGGGGCAACGTGCAGCAGGCGTATCCAGCGGATAGTGTCTTCCAACTGTTATGGGTGCCTTCTTTTGCCCTGCTTGGTGCGGCATTTATCCATCTCAGCCTGACATACCGCCCACAGGCGTTGCGTATCGCCCGCAAACCGCGTCTGGTGATAGATGGTCTACCATATCTGCCCCTGCTGGCGCTCGGTGCTTACGAGTGGAGTTCTTATTTCATCTTTGGCGCTGTACCTACGCGCCCAAATTTAGTGCTAAGTCTGGGCTATGGTGTTTTCGGTGGCGTGATCAGTTTTGGTATTGGCATCACGTCACTATTGCGCGTTGCCGGTTTTATTCGTGGTATCCAGATTCCCACCAATATTCGTCGTCGCCTGGGAGATTTGTTGACCCTCTGGATTGGCGGCGTGGGACTTGGTTTTTGCCTCGGTATTCTTCCTATCTTGCTTACCGGCCAAACACTCTTGCCTCTTTCCATGTTTTACTTGCTGGCGATAGTCTATCCTTTCCTGTTGCTCTATGCCATTCGCTCATTACGATTGATAGACCGCCTCCAGGTTACATTGGAACAACGCGAAGCAGCATTGACGCAGCGCGAGGCAGCATTACTGGAGCAACAGAAGACGGCGGAAGAGCTTCGGCAGACGAACCGGGAACTGCAACAGGCAACTTCGCTTTTGCTGCACGCCGATGCACACCTGCGTTCCATTCTATCGCAGCGCATTCATGACCAGCCGAAGCAGCAAGCGTTGCGTATTCGCTCTCTGCTCGGTCACTGGCAACACAAATTGAGAGTGGAGGCTGAGCAAGACCCCACCGGCAAAGTGTCCGCGCAGCCAATCATCGAGGCACTGGGCAAGGTGCGCAAGATTAGCGAAGAATTGGAAAGCGATTTACGTGGCCTCCAATTGCTTGTCGAAGATGCCTACCAGCGCCGCAGTCTGGGTCTGAAATTGCATCTTGAAAAATTGATTCTTGAAGACTTACCGATGCTTCATCCTGAAGCTTCCTTGAAAGTGCAGGCCGATCTCAGGTCCCTCGACGCTCTCAGTCCTGATTTAGAGCAGACAGCAGAGGGAGCAAGAATAGCGGAGGCGATATCCTACACCGTGACTCAGGCGCTGCTCAATATCTACAACCACGCTGGAGCGAACTACATTACTGTTCGCGCACTGCGCTCAAACGGTAACATGGAAGTAATTATTACGGATGACGGCAGAGGCTTTGATATAAATGCGATTGCGCCTGAGAAAACCAGCATGTTTAAGGCCCGCCTCAAAGCACGCGAAGCGGGTGGCACACTGACTATTCTATCAATACCACGTCCGCAAGTGGAACATGGCACAAAGGTGCAACTGCGCCTACCGTTCCCACAGTCAGGGAGGAAATTTTATTCCGGGCCGTTGAGGGAGTGAGTCATGTGGCTCTTTTGCTACTCCGGGCGCAATCCTGCATAGGCTTCGTATGCCTTCGCAAGCAAGACGCGCCTACCAGGGTCGCTGCGTGCGCCCTCTATCGCGAAAAAGGCGTAGAGTTCGCTGACGATGTTTTCGAGCGGCCCCATATTTGGCCCACCCTTTGGATGCAGAAAACCCATACGTAGCGCGATATCGTCATTGCTCAATCCCTTTGTTATGAGCGCGGCGCATTCTTCCTGGCGCGGTGTCAGGCTCTGCCCGCGCAATCGTTTGAGGAGATAATTTAACACTTCCTGGTCAATAAACGTCTCGTGACGCTGCACTACGGTGGCCGCGATGGTATTGAGGTACGATGGCTCGATATTGCTGAAAAGAGCATAGCCATGCAACCCCTGTTGCTTGTTGCCGCGTCGGGCAGCACTACGTGGCGTTCCGCGCCGCGTATATTCCTGGCGAAATATCTCAGCCGCTAGCGTCCAGCCAGGGTCCTGCGTATAAATAACAATACGCAAGCCGCTAGCAGCCTCCAGTAAAGCACGCCCCAACTCGATGCCATTCTCATTGCCCAGGTGCAAATCGGATAAAATCAGCCAGTTATGTAACTGGATATTATGCTCCTCTTCCTGGCTGGTTGCCTCTATAAGCCGCATGGCACTCGCCATATCGCTCGCCTGAGCGTGAAGACGGAGTTGTACCGTCTCCTCCACAAAATCGCAGACGCCGCGTCGCTTGATGGGCGTATCATCTATCACTATAACCGGAATTGTCGTCTCGTTCATCATAGCCGTAGTATACCGTGCTGTTCTATATGAGGCAAGTTTGCTATCCAATGTAGTTGCTCAAAACAGTTGTGCCACCGCACCAATCAATGCCGCATCAGCGCCCAGACGCGCTGCAACAACTTCCGTTGCATTCAAGGTGTTTGTGGCAGAATGTACCATGATCGTGTTGCGTACCTGGGGCAATAGCAAATCGCTGGCGCTCAACACATCGCCGCCCAGGATAATCATGTGTGGCTCGAATAGCGTGAGGTACTTCCCGGTTGCGGCGCTGAGCCAGCGCCCAACTTCCCCATACACTTGTAGGGCGACAGCATCTCCCCGTCCAGCCTCTTCAGCGAGCAATTGTGGGCTGAAATATTCGCGATTCAACAGTCGCTGTGTCAGACTTGTCTCCTCACCCCGCCGCAATGCCCTTTGCACCATTTTTTGCATTGCTGTGATAGATATCATGGTATTGATACAGCCACGTTTGCCGCAACTGCAACGCGGCCCATTAGGTGACAGCAACAAATGGCAGATATGTCCTACATATTGCTGCGTCGTTCGTTCTAATCTTCCGTTATGAACAAATGCTGCTCCAACTACGGTAGTAATGGTCAAGAACAGCACCCGCCGAAAACCCTTGCCGACACCAAAATAGTGTTCACCCAGTAATGCCGCATCAACATCCACATGTAATTGGGTTGGTAGATCATAGCGAGCCTCTAAAAAGTCGCATACTGGAAAACTGTTCAAAGAAGGAAGAGAAGGCACCATAAGCGGTCGTCGCTCCGCAACATCTACCGAGCCAGGCACACAAATACCGATGCCTGATACCTTTACTCCCTCGAGATCAGCATACCGTAGCATCGTTTCAATCGCGTGTACGTATGGTTCCAGTGTAGCAAGTGCGGGTCGCCCCCATAATGTTTTCGCCCGGCTGCGTTGCATGACGCTTCCCCGACCGTCAATTAGCGCAACCGTTGTCCCACTTTCCGCAATTTCCACACTCACTGCCGCACGTTTCTCTGTACTCATCTCTGGCACACCTGTGGCCCACGATTCTATTATTTGAATAGAACACTTGTTCTAATACTAACAGGTTTACAGGAACAGATACAGGGACAATTCCGATATTTGTGTATAAAAAGTATACCCGTCTGTAAGAACATTTGTCAAGAGCAAATGTTCTTTTGTTCTTGACATAAGTATAGCCACGTGACAAACGCCTCATAGCCACCCTTGCCCATACGTGGTACATTTAAACAGTAGACAAAAACCGGTTTTTTAGCATAGCAAGGAGCGGAATAGTGTCCGACCAATATAGAAACAACCAGCAGCGTGCGGGAAAGTCCCCTATTCTGGGGCAGGGGCATGGTCTCTCTGATGAAGAGGGGGATATGATTCAGCAGATGAT
>DATGJV010000171.1:0-2401 GCA_035295005.1 Ktedonobacteraceae bacterium
AATTTTCCCAGGTTTTGTATCTGACGAGGAGCAGACAACGTGGTATACCGCCGCCTCTGTTTTTGTCTATCCTTCGCTCTACGAAGGTTTTGGACTACCAGTCGCGGAGGCGCTCGCCTGTGGAACGCCAGCGGTCACAACAACCGTTTCCAGCTTACCCGAAGCAGGTGCGGGCCTGGCATTGACCGTAGAGCCACACGACGTAACGGCAATGGCCGCTGCACTTTATACGGCATTAACCGATGCCGCATTGCGTGAAAAATGCAAGGCAATGGCTCCTACCATTGTGGAGCGTTTCTCTGCACACACAATGGTTCAACAAACCTTGCGCGTATATGAGCAAGCGGCAACGCTACGAACAGACAACAGACATACTCAAGGGGTGTCTGTTGTTCGTTGAACAAGGTAGAATGTAGTAGAATAGTAAGATAATGGGATATAGCGCGAATCGTGAATAAATTATCGCAAACTGCTAAAATCAGCCCCGATACCGATAGGACAGGAGCTTTGGACATGGCTGTAGGAGCCACTGGCCCCATAATGAAGGCTATCTCGAAGCGGCGTTCGCACCGTCGCCAATGGCGCATCTTCGAGCGTATCTTTATGATTCTGCTGGATGCGAACCTGATTTATGTCTCGTTCAGCCTTGCGCATTACATTCGCTTTAATCTGCTTTTCAGAAACGACATACTCATCTCCTTGCGCAATAATATCGAGAACAACACGCCAACGAAGGACGTATTTACGCCGCTTAGCACCTTCCTCCCACTGGAAGTCGGCATTATCATCGGCCTGATTGTTATTTTTGCCATCCGCGGGCTCTACAATATACGCCTGACCGGTAGCTGGTTTCGCCAGGTTTGGACCATCGCCAGTTCCGCAACCATTGGTCTGGCTGTTTTGATTACCTACTTTTTCATCTTCCAACCGCCATCAAGTTCTCGCTTACTCGTCCCATTCATATGGGCCACGACCATTGTTGTCCTCTCGCTGGGGCGGCTCATCGTCTCGGTCGCGATGGGTATGCTCTATCGCCTCGGCTTAGGTGAAACACGCCTGCTCGTCGTTGGCTCTGGTCGCCTGGGCAAGATTATCATGCAGCATATCGCGGCAAACCCCCACCTGGGCTACTCGATTGTCGGTTTCTTGCACGATATGAATGAGCCGCCCAGCAATTTTGGGCGCTTCAAAATGCTCGGCACACTGGAAGACCTGAATCTTGTTATTCGCTCAATGCAGGTGGATGAGGTGATCATTGCCCTTCCTTCCACTTTGCATGAACAATCCATCAAAACCGTGCGCCTCTGTGAGCGGTTCGGCACCTCATTCAAACTTGTACCCGATTTGTACGAACTCAGCCTGTCGCGTATTGACATGGAAGCCATCGAAGGCATTCCACTAATTGGCATCAAACAGGCTTCGATCAATACCTATCAGCGTTTCATTACGCGAGTCGTTGATATTATCGTCGCCATAGCAGTAATGATCATTGGTTCCCCACTCTGGCTCTGCATCGCATTAGCAGTACGTCTCAGCTCGCCAGGTGAGATCATTTACAAGCAAACACGCATCGGCTGGAACGGGCGACCATTCAAATTCTATAAATTTCGCTCGATGTATAAAAATGCCGATCAGGTGCTGACAGCCCTCATGACGAAAAATGAAGCCAAAGGGCCGCTCTTCAAAATGCGATCCGATCCACGTATTACGCCCATCGGTAAGTTCTTGCGCCGTACCAGTCTTGACGAGTTTCCGCAAATTATCAATGTCATCAAAGGTGATATGAGCCTCGTGGGGCCACGTCCGCCACTACCAAATGAGGTTGCACAGTATCAGGAATGGCAAAAAGGCCGGTTGGCAATCAAACCAGGCCTGACCGGACTCTGGCAGGTGCGCGGTCGCAGCGATATCAGCTTTGATGAAGGTGTCCTGATGGACCTGTATTATATTGAAAACTGGTCGCTACACCTGTACTTCCAGATACTTTTCCGCACCATTCCAGCAGTCTTATTCAGGCGAGGAGCATATTAATTTTATGAAAGTAGCGTTGGTTCACGACTATCTCAATCAAATGGGCGGTGCCGAGCGCGTCGTTATGGCCTTTCACGATATTTTCCCCGACGCGCCTATCTATACATCTATCTATGACCCGAAGCGTGTTGACCCGGCTTTCCAGAAAATGGACGTTCGCACAACCTTTATGCAGAGGCTACCGCTGGTCACGAAGCACCATCAACCCTATTTGCCTTTCTACCCATTCGCGATGGAGAGTCTTGACCTGCGCGGCTACGATCTCGTCCTCAGCAGTTCCAGTGCCTTTGGCAAAGGGGTCATCACACGCCCCGAAACACTGCACATCTGCTATTGCCATACGCCTATGCGCTGGTGCTGGGCGTATGAT
>DATGJV010000172.1:0-3346 GCA_035295005.1 Ktedonobacteraceae bacterium
GAAGGAAACCTGCTGAAGCAAGGGTAAACAGTTGGGTACGCCTCGCGGAGAGTAATAGGAGTGCATACGGCAGTGCGCGACGCGCACTGCCGTATGCACTCCTATTACTCTCCGCGAGGCGTACCCTTGTTGAGGAAGGTCATTATCGTGTATAGTTATGAACAATTATCAATCCATTGTGACAGGAAGACCAGTATATGACGGTATTTGAGACCATCCAGCGACGGCGCAGCATTGGCAAAATGACCGAACAGCGACCGGACCGCGAACAGATAGAGACGATTTTAACGGCGGCAACACACGCCCCCAACCATCATAAAGTGCAACCCTGGCGTTTTATTGTGCTGGCGGGTGAGGCGCGTGCGGCGTTAGGCGAAGTGATGGCTGCTTCGCTTGCACGTAGACTTGAGAGGCTTGAGAAGCTTGGCGAGCCATTTGACAATAAAATACAGGCACTGCTCAATAAAGAGCGAACGAAACTGCTGCGTTCACCGGTGGTGATCGTGGTTGTGGCTGAGCGACCTCAGCAGTCCAATGTGCTGGAAATAGAAAATATTGAGGCAGTAGCAGCCGCGACGCAGAATATGTTGCTGACGGCGGAAGAACTGGGACTCGCCGCAATGTGGCGTACCGGGGACGCTGCCTATGACCCACGAGTCAAACAATGGCTGGATTTAGAGCCAGATGACCATATCGTGGCGTTACTCTACCTCGGCTACCCTGCGATACCGCGCCTCGAACGTCAACCCATTCCCATCGAGGAGAAAACGACGTGGTTGGGGTGGCATGAAGGTGATGATGCGCAAATTTGATATAATAGACGAAGATTTCAGTGTCATTAAGAAATAATCATAACTGAGGAGTTTGATAGATGCAACGACAACAGCAACAACAGGCTGATTATGATCTGCTAGCGGTTTTTGGTGATGAGACAAAAGCGGAAGCAGCCGAGGACAAATTACATAAAGAGGGTTTTGGCAGTGATGAAGTTTTCAGACTGGCGGCGGATGTTGTCCAGGGTGGGCAGTTCCGCGAACATGGCCCGAAAAGTGACCATAGCGCCGTCTTTTTGCAGACGACTCGTTCGGGTCCCAATCCGGTAATGGTTGTCCTGCTCGCTATTATCTTCGGTATTGTACTTGGTCTGCTCACTTTCGCGGCGCACTTTGCTTTTAGTGCGATACCGGAGCTAACCGGAACTCTCGTGGGTGTAGTTGTGGGTGTTATTATCGGTGCCGTAATCGGGTTGTTGCGACGTGGCCCGGTGCGCGGCAATATTGGGCAGGATATAGCGAGAACCAGTGCAGCCACTGTGGTGAAGAAACCGTCACAAGACGCGAGAACGGTTGTCGCGCTCCGTTTTCCCGACCCGGACAATATTACGCGCAAATCACGGGCGCGTGCTATTCTGCTCAATAATGGAGGCAAAATTGACAGGAGTGTTGGCAGAGAATAGATGAAGCCAGGCGCACAATTCCCTGGCTTGCGTCCCCGACACCAAAACAAGGTTACAAATTTTCGCGCCATTCTTCCGGCGTGTTGATATTGATAAACGAACGCAATTGTGGGTCAACACCCCGCAATTGCGCTTCGTCTATGTACTGCACGGGTGCGCTGGTAAGCAAGGAACGGGGGTCGCGTCTCCCTTGCGCGATGTTTGTTTCTATCTGGGGCAAGATTGAACGCGGGTAAACGGCGAACAAAACCTGCGGTATGTCATTCACTACCGGCACTGTAATGGCAGTAGTGCTTGCCCTGGCAAGGAGCCACGCGACAAGTGCGGGTTGGGCGAAGGGCATGTCAACAGCCACAACCAGGGCTTTCGCGGCCTGTATGGCGCTCAGGCCGCTAGAGATACCCATTAATGGGCCAGAATCCGGCACCTTATCGGTGACAATACGAATAGTAGAAGCAGCCACTTTGTAACGGGTAGCTTGCTCTTCATCACGGGCAACCAGCAAAAGTTCATCACACAATGAGGAAAGCGCCGTGACGAGATGCGCAAGAAATGTACTGCTGGAAGCGTGCGTTAAGGGCAAAAGAGCCTTATCTGTCCCCATGCGGCGGCTGTGTCCACCGGCTAAAATGATGCAAGCAGTCTGAACAAACTGCTCAGCCCGCGTGATTGACATAGATGTCGTCTTAGCTTAGCGTGCGCGAGAAGATGCAGTTTTGCGTTTCTCGTTCTTTGGAATATACTTCTGACGGTTCTGGTACGCGAGATAATTGGCACGCTCTTTGGGATATTTGCGCACAAGATACACAATCCAGACAATGGCCCATGCCAGCAAACCGACCAGCCACAGGTAACGCCAGACACGCCACGCAAAGAATGCTTCATAAAGATAGGCACGCGAGAATATCAACGGATAGCCGATGATACAGATAATAGCGAACCAACCAAGATAGCGGTCAAGCATGTACTTGACGATAGGCTTGTTCTTCACAAAACGCTTGCGCCCCTCGACCGAATAGTAGAAGGCAATGATTACGCCGAAGCTGCAAAAGACCAGCCACTGCCAGTAAAAATGAAACGGCTCCGGCGGTGTCGCCGCTACGCCAGCCGCTGCCACAGTACAGCCTGTTGCTGTACATGGGTCGGTAAACAACCAGTTAATCAGATTAAAATGCATAATGCTCCACCTCTTCAGGATATCCTATGTGCGTATTGCCCTCTATGATAGCATGAAAGTGCCACAGAGTCTAGAGCTTTTGCGCATTTTCTTCAGGATTCGAGGAAATTGTTGCGATGATGTGCCTGGCTTCCAGAGGTTACCTGCAGGATATATAATAACAACATTGATCGGTTATTCAATACCAATAAAACAAAGGGAGCAAGGTATGCGACGTATAGCGATACTGGCGGAAGGTTTATTTAGCTGGCACTACGGCAAAACGGCGACGGGTGTCATACGGTACAGCAAGGACACGGTAGTTGCCGTTATTGATAGCACCAGGGCGGGACAGGATGTTGCCCACGCGCTTGATGCCACGCTAGGTGAGGGTATCCCGGTGGTGCGCGATATTCACGAAGCGTTGCAATATGCGCCGGATACGCTGTTGATAGGCATCGCGCCAATGGGCGGTGCCTTGCCCCCGGAGTGGCGGTGGCAATTGTTCGCGGCAATTGAAGCCGGTTTAGATATTGTGAGCGGGCTGCATGTGTTCATTTCAGATGATGAGGAACTACGAAGCGCCGCAAAGAAACGCGGCGTAACTATCTGGGATGTGCGTCGTCCAGCAGCACAAAACCGGGTTGCGCAGTTTATCCCGCATCGTCCTGGTAGCCATACTGTACTGATCGTTGGCTCCGATTGCGCGGTAGGTAAAATGACCGTGGCGCTGG
>DATGJV010000173.1:0-3887 GCA_035295005.1 Ktedonobacteraceae bacterium
ACGCTGGCGGGCAACTTTAATCAGTTGCGCGAATTGAAGCAGCTTTACCCGAACCTCAAGATTCTGCTCTCAATTGGTGGCTGGACGTGGTCGGGTCATTTCTCCGACGCAGCTTTGCCCCAGAATCGAGCTGCTTTCGTGCAGTCTTGCATCAGTCAGTACATCCTGGGTAATCTTCCCCAGCTGAATGGCGACTCATCTGGTGGGCCGGGGGCCGCAGCCAATATTTTCGATGGCTTCGATATTGACTGGGAGTATCCCGATAATCCAGGCAATGGCAATGTCTATCGCAAGCAGGATACACAGAATTTCACCGGATTGCTGGCCGAGTTCCGTCACCAGTTGGATGCGCTGGGGCGTCAGACTGGCAAACATTATCTCCTCACGGCGGCTTTGCCATCGGGCCAGGACAAGTACAGCAAGATTCAGTTAGGCAAGATTGGAGCTTACCTGGATTGGGGTAGCCTCATGGCCTATGATATGCATGGCCCCTGGAATGCCACCGGCCCCAGCGATTTTAATGCGCCGCTTTTCTGCGACCCGAACGATCCCTCACTACCACCAGCAAACACGTATTGCATCAACCATGCTGTACTGGACTATCTCGTGGCAGGCTTCCCCGCCGGCAAGCTGGTGCTGGGTATTCCGCTCTATGGGCACGGGTGGACGAACGTTCCCGGCGCGAACAATGGGCTATTCCAGAGCAGTTCCAATATGGCTCCTGCTGCCCTGGGCGGTGGTACAGCTAACTTTAATCTGCTGGAGCCGCTCAACTTACCTCGGTACTTTGACCCGTTGGCCGCGACCTACTGGTACTACGACGGGACAAACTTCTGGAGCTTCGATGATCCCCAGTCAATCGGGATTAAGATGCTCTATGTGAGAGCATTGGGCCTCGGCGGTGCTATGGCCTGGTCTCTGGATGGTGATGACGCCTCCGGTACGCTGATGACCGCCATCTCGCAAGATTTACAAAAGCCATAGCAGTTCACCAGTGATGACAATAAGCGATGAGGTGGCTTGAAAAGCCACCTCATCGCTTATTGTCATCACTGGTGAACTGCTTATCCCCACCGCTCCCGTATCTTCGGTAATATCTCTTTCGAGTACATTTGCAAGAAGCGCGACTGGTCGTCGCCGGGGGCGTGGAAGATCAGGTGGGTGAAGCCCAGTTCGATGTAGGGGCGAATCTGCTCCAGATGCTCTTCGGGATTGTCGGAGACGAGCCAGCGACGATATGCTTGATCAGCAACCTCCTCGGATTTCTTCTCCATCTCGCGGGGATCGTGAATATTGGCCTTGTCCTCGGCTGAGAGGGCCAAAGCGGCCCAGATGCGTGTATCGGCCATTGCCCGTGAGCGGTCGTCATCGAACGAGACTTTGATTTCGATGGTGCGCTCTATCGTTGATGGGTCACGTCCTACTGCCTTCGCGCCCTCTTCGACTGCCGGGAGCAGCTGGTCACGGTAGAGTTCGTCGCCTTTGCCTGATGTGCAGATAAAGCCATCTCCAGCGCGGCCAGCGTATTTGGCGGCGACAGGACCACCTGCACTGATGTAGATGGGGATGGGTTGTGAAGGCTTATCATAAATCGTCGCGTTGCGCGTTTTGTAGTATTGCCCCTCGAACGAAACGAGGTCTTCTGTCCAGAGTTGCTTGATGAGGGCAACAGCCTCGCGTAACCGCGCCAGTCGCTCTTTCGCGGGCGGCCATTCGCCAGCTGTCACCGCGATTTCGTTGAGCGATTCGCCCGAACCGACACCCAGAATCATGCGTCCGGGATTGAGAACGCCCAGCGTGCCAAATGCCTGAGCTACAATCGCCGGTTGGTAGCGAAATGTCGGTGTTAAGACGCTGGTACCGAGCAGGACACGTTTTGTGCGTTCGCCAAGTGCGCCCAGCCATGAGAAGGCAAAGGGAGCGTGTCCATTGGTGTGCCGCCAGGGCTGGAAGTGGTCGCTAATCCAGACACTATCGAAGCCACATTCTTCTGCCTCTATCGCAAAGTCGAGCAGTTGGCGCGGCCCAAACTGTTCTGCCGAAGCTTTGTACCCCAATTTCAAGGGTTGGTTTGCCATATGCTATTCTCCTTCAGTAGGATGTGAAATAATTCTTCGCTCCTTATCATATCATTCCGGTGTTGTTTTTGCCTGACTGTTCGGCACTGCGTGCCTCATAGAGCAATAGAGTGGCAGCAAATTTCGCGTCGCGAAATTTGCTGCCACTCTATTGCTCTATGAGGCACGCAGTGCCGAAGCCATTACTCTACGATGTTGGTGGCAACGTTTACTGTAATCACAGTGCCGCCGCGCAAGATACTTACAGGGATAGACTCGCGCTTTTCGCTGTGCGCAAGCACGTAGCGTAGGGCTGCGGTATCCTTGACGAGCGTTCCCGCGATGGAAAGGAAGACATCGCCGATGAGGATATCGGTATGATTGGCCTTTTGTCGCGACTCCTGGATGCCAACAACCAGCACGCCGCTTTCCTGTTGCGAGGTCAGTGTTTGCCGGACATTCTTCGGGAGTTCAACGTTCTGTATCTCGATACCGAGCGTGATACCGGCATTGGGATTCGGACTTGAGAGGCTGGAGACCCAGTTGCTCAGGACGTTGCTCGGAATGGAGACCGAGAGGTCGCCGCCGAAAATCATAGCGTTGATGCCCACCACTTCGCCATCGGCGTTGAGGAGGGGACCGCCAGAATTGCCGGGGGCGAGGCGCACATCCGATTTGATGTACTCTGTCGTCAAACCATCTTCAAATTTGATAGTACTCATGCTGCTCATGATGCCAGCCGTGACCACCCAGCGTTCGCCAAGCGGATGGCCTACCGCGAATACCCATTCTCCTATACGCAATTTTCCCGAATCACCGAGCGACAACGCTCGCAGGTTCTCGCCGTTGACCTGGAGTATCGCCAGGTCGAGCCGTGGGTTGCGGTGCAGCACCTTTGCGTCGAAGGTGCGACCGTCGGAGAGCAACACCTGTACCTTGAGATTATCGCTGGGAACAACGTGATTATTGGTGATAATACGCCCGTCCTCTTGCCAGATAAAGCCCGTCCCGCCGCCACGTCTATTGACGCTCACCTGCACAATGCTCGGCTGCACACATTCGACCAGCGAGACGAGCGCGGACGAGAATGCATCGGGCAAAGGGAACGACGATTGTGGGGTATCTATCGTTGATTGTGTCATGTTATACCTGCCAGTCTGAATATTACTTGCGCTCGCCAACCGTCACCGAAAGCGTTTGCAGCGTATTGCCGCGAATGACATCTACCGGGATGGCTTTTCCTACGCGCTCGCCGGTCAACACGACGTGGAGGTCTTCCGAGTCATTGATGATGTGACCGTCGAGGGAAAGCAGGATATCGCCGAGTAAGATGCCGCCGCGTTGTGCCGGGCTGTTCTCTTCGACGTTGACGATAAGCAGACCATGCTCCTGTGTGCGCCCGCCGCGCTGTGATGCTGGCAACTCGACCAGCTGGCTGCTGATACCAAGATAACCGCGCTTGATCGTGCCATGTTTTATCAACGTATCAGCGATGTTGCTGGTAATGTTCATTGGAATTGCCAGGGGAACGCCGTTGGCGATGCCCGTCGTCAGAACGCCGATAACCTGTCCCTGCACATCAATCAATGGGCCGCCGGAGAAGCCGGGATACGGGATGGCGTCGGTGCGAATATAGCGTTCGATGGTCTCGCCGCGCTGCGTGCGCAGAGGCCCACCAACAGTGCTGACAATGCCTGTGCTTGCCATCGGCCCATCACTGGCAGTGCGACCAACCGCGAGTACAAGTTGACCAACTCGCGCCGCCTCATTTGTGAAAGTTGCGGGCGTCACTCCCAGGCCGGGAACGCGCAGGACTGCCAGGTCGGTTGT
>DATGJV010000174.1:0-4314 GCA_035295005.1 Ktedonobacteraceae bacterium
AAGGTATCCAAAGAGAGACGGAATACGTACAATGGAGAATAAGGAGTCTTTAATGGAAGGAGGTCATGATGAGTGACAGTCAACTGACAGAAATGGGCCTTGACCTGGGGAGCTTGCGTCAAGCAATCCAAGAGGAATACACCGCCGTCGCGCAGGAGCCTGGCCGAGGCTATCACTTCCACACCGGTCGTCCACTCGCTCGCATGCTTGGCTACCACGATGACTGGTTGGAAGGTCTTCCTGAAGGCTCGATAGCGTCTTTCGCCGGTACGGGCAACCCGTTTCGCATCAGCCAACTCCAGCCCGGCGAGCGGGTCGTCGATATCGGCAGTGGTGCTGGCTTCGATAGTCTGATCGCGGCGAAGATGGTCGGTCCAGATGGACAGGTCATCGGAGTCGATATGACAGGGGCGATGCTCGAAATGGCGCGGAAGAGTGTTCGCGAAGGCGGCCCAGACAATGTGGAGTTTCGCGAAGGCCTGGCCGAGTCGCTACCCGTCTCTGAAAGCTGGGCCGACGTGGTCATCTCCAACGGTGTGCTCAACTTGCTGCCAGACAAACTGGCGGCCTTGCAGGAGATGGCTCGTGTACTCAAACCCACCGGTCGCCTCCAGATCGGAGATATCCTGGTGCAGCAGGCAGTGCCAGCGGACGCGAAACAGCAGATCGATCTGTGGACGGGCTGAATTGCTGGTGCTCTGCTGGAAGCAGAACTGAAGGCCACGGTCGTGGCAGCGGGATTCGTTGACTTCGCGATCACCTGGCAAGCGGACGTCTTCAGTGGCGCGCCTCAAGCGAGTAGCGCCGCAGAATTCGGGACACAAGGCATCAACTTCCGGGCACGCAAGGCGGCAAACGAAGAGGAGTGGCATGCAGCACTGGCAGATCTCGCATGTGAAGTACCCATCAAGCCTACTGCACTGCTGAGTGCCGATGCCTTCTATGATGCAGGGGACAAAGGCTGTGGCGAGGGGCCGCTGGACGAAATTGCTACATGGATGCGCGAGCTAGCACCCGGCCAAACGCTCGAGGTGCGTGCGACTGATCCGACGGTGGTGGTTGATCTGCCGGCGTGGTGTCGGCTGACAGGCCACTCACTCATTGACCAGCAGGGGGATCGCTATCTGATCCGCCGCAAGGACTGAGAGAGGACATGTCGTGAACGTGTCTTCTTCGCAAAGAAAAGGAGGACGATATGGCACATATCCTGGTGTATAACGCTCATGGCAAAGACGATGTGGAACGGGCATCGCTGGCCTTCGTGATAGGCAATACTGCGCTCACTGCCGGGCAGGAGGCGACGGTGGTGCTGACGACCGAAGGGGTGTGGCTGCCCACCCAGGGCTACACTGAGGGACTCCAGGCCAGCGGATTTGCTCCACTGGGTGAGTTAGTGCAAAAATTTCTCTCGAGTGGCGGTCGTCTCTGGGCCTGTGGATCGTGTACCAAGCCGCGAGGCATTACGCAGGAGCACCTGATCGAGGGTACCCAGATCGTCGGAGCCGCGACCATCGTGGAAGCCATCGTCAACGGCGCACAGACGCTGAGTGTCTGATGAAGAAAGGCAGATGGTTGAGAACGTCTGTATTTCAGACGAAAGGAAGTGAACGCATGATACTCGTACGTGATGTCTTCCAGGCCAAATATGGCAAGGGAGGCGAACTGCATGATGCCACTGGTCGAATCTGGCCGCCGGGAGTTCTATAAGAGGCCTGATCTGTGAGGGATGTTGTACTGTTTACCCGGTTCGTAGACTTTTTGAGATGGCTCCATCAAGGATCAGAGAGCCTGAGGATGCTTCTGGGAGTCTACGATGTGAAGGAAACAGTACACCTGGTGACAGCTCGCGTCGTATGAGGCCAGTAAAGGATGAATGTCTATGCATACCAGCCGCATTGTTTACCTCATCAGTTACTTTGCGGCTGGTGACAGCTTACGTAGCGCTACCCCTATTTGGCGATGTAGGCTATCATGACGATGAGGGCGAGGTGGAGAATCATGGCGATTGCGAAACCCCAGGCCATGACAATAATCCAGCGGCGGTCGCTGATGACGGTGCGTAAGGTAGTGGGATAGGCTTTGTGCCAGCGTTCGGAAGCAACAAGGCCGATTGAGATGCGTAAGCGTAAATGGGTGCGAATTGGCGAGCGGCGCATTTCGACCAGCAAACTTTGATAGCAGGTATGGCAAAGTATCCACGAGAGACGCGGCTCCGGCACACCCTCTGGTTCCATCACGGGAACCGCGTCGAACCACGTGCGATGATTGCAGATAGAGCAGCGTTCATTCGTTCGTTTCTTTAAGCGGCGAAAATTCTCTGGAGTAACTACAATCGCAGTCGCGTTGCTGCGTGTTGTATCTTTCATGCAATTCCGACCTTTCTATTTTGCTCTACATTCAAAATAGTGTAGGAATGTCCCACCGAACCGAACGAACGCTTTACACAAAAATCCTTACCCTCTTATTCTACCACATTCTTTTTTGTTTGCGTGATGCGTTTGTGATATAAGATGTCTCTATAGCAAAAAAATTGTAGGGGCCGATTGATCGCGCCCACCGCCGATTCATCGGCCCGTCTGGTGCATAATAGCCTGACAGGGCCGATGAATCGGCGGTGGGCGCGATCAATCGGCCCCTACAGTTGTACGTGTGTTACCCGCGAATGAGTGGCAGCAGGTAGACGGTGCTGAACACAACGACCCAGACGAGGTCAACGAAGTGCCAGTACATTTCAGCTGCTTGAACTCCGAAGTGGTTCTGCGGCGTGAAATCGCCACGGATCGAGCGAATGAGCATGATCAGCAAGAAAATGACACCAATGGTGACGTGCAGACCGTGGAAACCTGTCAGGGTAAAAAATGCTGAACCAAAGGTTTTGTATTGTGGATTAAAACCGATGCCAAAAAGGCCGGAATATTCATAAATCTGTCCACCCAGGAATGCCGAACCCAGGATAATCGTTCCCACAAGACCAAATATCAGGTTGGTGCGATTCCCTTTCACAATACCCGCGCCCGCGATACGTGCTGGAATACTGCTCGCCAGCAGAATAAATGTATTGATCAACGGGTAGACAAAATCTAGACGATCACCGGTCGGCAATACCCAGGCCTTAGGATTGCGAATTTCGAGGTAAAGAAATGCCGCTATAAGGTTGGCGAAGATCAATGCCTCTGAAGCGATGAAAAAAATCATACCCCACCAGTTGAGGCTTCGTCCCTCTATCTTATGTTCAGTAGCTGCGGCAACTGGCGGTTCGCCATGAACAACGCTCATACTCTGTCTTCTCCTACTATTGACGGTGCATTCCAACCGCTATAAGGCAATTGGAATGCATTGTACCATCTTATTTCTACCATTATCTGCGTTCAACGCTCCAGGCAATGATGATGACAACGGTCAAGGCCAGCCCTATGAAAAAGACAATCGGATAGATGACGAGTGCCATCAAGGATATGCTTATCACCAGGGCAAGAGCAAAAGGCCAGTAGCTGCGATTAGTACTGGGACTGAGCGTCTGTTCGGGAGCCGCTCTCATCGGGCGTCTCACTCTCTTTTGCTCAGGCTCCTGTGGCTCCTGCATCTTGTCTATCTTCTCTATGGTTTCTGCCTTTTCTGCTTTTTCAATGGTCTGTTGACCTTGTGCTTGCTCTTCAGGCATAATGTTCGTTCACCTTTTACCGATCTAGCCCTTGCTCGTTACCATCAATGCGTTGCCGTTTTCCAGTCTGCAATTTCCGGGTTTTTCTTATCGTAGAATGGGCGGCGACTGCGCACAATCGGCACCTCCGGGAAGTTGTAGTGCGGCGGCGGTGAGGTGGTATCCCACTCAAGCGTGAAAGCATCCCACGGATCGTTACCTGCCGCTTTACCACTGCGCAACGTGACGATGAAATTCCAGAGGAAAATCATCACCGAAGCTGCGATGATATACGCACCAATGGACTGCATCAGATTCAGCTCATTCCATCCCAGGTTACCTGGGTAGGTGTAGATACGGCGCGGCATGCCGAGCAATCCCAGAATATGCATGGGGAAGAAGGTCAGGTTCGCACCGACCAGCATCAACCAGAACTGCACCTGTCCGAGACGCTCATCAAGTAACTTGCCCGACATCTTGGGGAACCAGTAGAAGATACCACTAAAGACCCCGAAAACCGTACCGCCGAACAGCACATAATGCAGGTGGGAGACAACATAGTAGCTATCCGTCACCTGATAGTCGAATGGCACGACCGCCAGCGAAACACCATCTATACCGCCTATGAGGAACATGCCCACGAAACCAAGCATGAACATCATCGCCACGGTGAA
>DATGJV010000175.1:0-3046 GCA_035295005.1 Ktedonobacteraceae bacterium
TCCATCCCACTTTTTTCGCCAGAAGATGTGGCGCAACGTACAGTCCGCGGGCAATACACGCAAGGCACTATTGACGGGCAACCGCAAATTGGCTACAAAGAAGAGAAAGGTGTCGCGTCCGACTCAAAGACCGAGACGTATGTTGCGCTCAAACTGTTTGTTGAAAACTGGCGCTGGGCAGATGTGCCGTTTTACATTCGCACGGGTAAATGTCTGCCCGGCCGCAGCACAGAAGTCACCATCCAGTTTAAGCGCGTACCACACCAACTCTATAAACCATCGGAGACAAAGGGATTAGTTCCCAACCGATTGACTATTCGTATCCAGCCGGACGAGGGTATTTCGCTCAAATTCGCCGCGAAGATTCCCGGCGCTGCTCGCCATCTGAGCGATGTTGATATGAATTTCTCCTATACCACGGCTTTCGGTATCGAATCACCCGATGCGTATGAGCGCCTGATTGCAGATTGTATGGTTGGTGACTCCACGCTGTTTATTCGCCGCGACGAAGTTGAGACATCGTGGCGCATTATAGATAGCATTACCAGTGCCTGGCAACACATGCCCGATAGCATCTATCCCTATGCGGCGGGAACGTGGGGGCCAGTTCAGGCGAACGCGCTCATCGAAAAAGATGGGCGAGAATGGGATAATCCATAGTTGTTACAGGAGGGCTATACGCCAATGAGCGCAACGCCATTACTCCCCGGTATCAGCCAACAAAAAGTGTCCACCAACCGCCTTGAGATGGCTTATCTCAAGGCGGGAACAGGCGATACTCCAGTTGTACTGGTACATGGGAACGCTTCATCCTCGCTCTTTTTTCAGGACTTTATGCTCGCTCTGGCTGGAACAGGGCGTTACACGTTGTACGCGCCGGATATGCGAGGCTTCGGCGATACCGAGACACTGCCCGTAGACGCGACACGCGGAGTGCGCGATTTCTCAGACGATCTAGATGCACTTGTCCGCGAAGTGAGGCTGAACCCGTTTCACCTCTTTGGCTGGTCACTGGGCGGAAATATCGTCATGCAGTATGTGATAGACTACCCCGGCACGCTCCGTTCACTGACGCTACAAGACCCAGGTTCACCATTCGGTTTTGGTGGCACGAAAGGTATAGAGGGCATACCTGATTGGCCCGATTACGCAGGTAGTGGCGGCGGCACTGCCAATCCTGATTTCGTGCAACGCTTGCTACGTGGTGATCGCAGCGACGAGCCAAACTCTCCGCGTATGGTGATGAATACATTTTATTTCAAGCCACCATTCCGTGTACCGCCCGACCGTGAAGATAGCTATGTCACAGCGATACTCTCAACAAAAGTGGGAGATGGCAATTACCCAGGTACTATGACGCCCTCCAACAACTGGCCCAACGTGGCTCCAGGGGCACTGGGTGTCAATAATGCCATTGCACCGGAATATTTCAATCAGGCAGAGTTTGCTGAAATAAGCCACCCCGTTCCTGTGCTATGGGTACATGGCGCAGACGATCAAATTGTCTCCGACACGTCCCTGTTCGACTTTGGTTTCCTGGGACAACTCGGCGCTGTCCCTGGTTGGCCCGGAGTGGAGATTTACCCTCCACAGCCAATGGTTTCACAGATGCGGTTCGTGCTGGACAACTACAAGGCAAACGGCGGTACCTATCGCGAAGTTGTGCTGGCAGATTGTGGTCATTCGCCGCATGTCGAGAAACAGGACGAGATGGTCAGGATATTTACTGGATTCGTAGATACAGCTTGACTCTCCGTCTGGTAAGACGTGCATATGAAAAATAAGCTTGCGGCAATGTCGCAAGCTTATTTTTCATATGCACGTCTTACCAGGGACATACTAGACGTTATTGTCCTTCAGGACATTGTCAGCTTTCTGCTCGACGTGACCGGCACCTTCCTGCACTTTACCACCAGCCTGGCGAGCTTTGCCTTTCGCCTCTGTCTCTGTATTACCAGTTACCTGACCAGCTTTTTCCTGTACTTTACCGGCAACCTGGTTGGCTTTCCCCTTCAGAGAGTCTTCCTTACCCTGTGTGCCGAGGTCTTTGTTATCATTGTCTGCCATGTGTGTATCTCTCCTTTAAGTGAGCTACAAAATTCACTATTCTTCTGTATGGCGTTCATTCTTTCGCTTGAAGGTGAAAAAATGCCATCTACCTCTATAAGCACGCCTGAGTGGTAAGCAGTGTATACAATGTTTGCCATTCACAGCATGAGAATTGGCTGAAATCACAAATACACGGGGGTACCCCAAATGCTCTGTATTCTTGTGTTCTCTTCTCTATTTTGCTATACTAACCTCGGACAAGTGAGCATGGCAATACGTAATTTCGTGGTTTGATTCTAGAATGTAGACAGGAGATCTGAACGCTTGAATACTCAGGATATTGTGCAACAGGCACATAACGCGAATCTTCGGCTCGTGCGCTTCCTCTACTGCGATAACGGCGGTATTATTCGTGGCAAGACTACTCACGCCTCCAAACTGGCAACCCGTGTTACCGAGGGCATCGGACAAACGCTTGCGATGCAGGCATTTACTGGCGTTGAAACACTGGCAGCAGTTGAAGGCATGGGGCCGGTCGGCGAATTCCGTCTGATTCCAGATACATCAACCTTTGTCGTTCTACCTTATGTTCCACATACAGGTAGTATGATGTGCGATATGATTCGCACCGATGGTATCCCCTGGGAAGCCTGCCCTCGTACCTTCCTCAAACGGATGGTTGCCCGTCTCGCGGAACATGGCATGCGTGGGGAAACCTCCGTTGAGCATGAGTTTTATCTCGCTCGCGAAGAGGGGGACACTTATGTTCCCGCCGATAACAGCCTCTGTTATAGCAGCCGTGGGCTGGATGACCAGGCTGAGGTGATAGACGCCATTTTGACAGCATTGGAAGAAGAGGGCGTTTCCATTGAATTGTTCCATACGGAGCTTGGCCCTTCACAGCAAGAACTTTCCATTCGTCACGCCGACGTTTTGCGAGCAGCCGACAATGTTTGCCTCGTGCGCGAGACGGTGCGTGGGGTAGCGCGTGTCTACA
>DATGJV010000176.1:0-7004 GCA_035295005.1 Ktedonobacteraceae bacterium
AGATCAGCGGACAGGGCGAAGCGACGACCATTACCGCCAGTGCATAGACACTATCGCCCGAAAGCACCCAGGCCAGACCAGCTATCGCCACTGCTGCGAAGGTGAACCAGACGCTGTAGCGGTCGGCCAGGCGGTGGATCGGTGCTTTCTGCATCTGGGCTTGCTCGACCAGGTGAACAATCTGGGCAAACTTGCTCTCTGCACTGCACTTGCTGGCGCGAATCTCCAGCACTCCATCCAGGCTCACGCTGCCCGAAAGGACGAGCATCCCGAGGTCTTTGCGTACTGGCACGGGCTCGCCTGTCAGGTCGGCCTCGCTCACGCTGGCGGAGCCGGAAGTCACGACGCCATCAACAGGGATTACTTCACCGGGTTTGACGACGATTTCCATCCCCACGGCAACCTGCTCCGCTGGAATGCTGATCAGTTCATCCCCGCGCCAGATATGGGCGGTACGAGGAACACGTTCGGCCAGCGCCGAGAGGGAGGAGCGTGCGCGTCGCAAAGCGTAGGCTTCCAGAGCTCCCCCGCCCGACAGCATCAGCACAACGAGCGCCCCTGCCAGGTATTGTCCCAGGAAGACCGACCCACCAATCGCCAGGATAGCGATCACATCCACCCCAAATTCCCGGTGGAACACCTGCTTCAGCGTTTCCCACAACAGCGGAATCCCTCCCAGCAGTACCACTGCCAGGAGCGTCCAGTTGGCAAGGTCGCCGCGTCCAATAAGCCATAAAACAAGGCTTGTGATCATCAGTGACACAGTTGCGCATGGAACAGGGTAGCGCCTCACCACATCCCATAATCGTCGGTGCCAGGGTTTCCGGGATATAGCAGGGGAAACACTGGGAGTTGTCTCCATCCCGGCAGAAAGGGAATCAGCAGCCGTTATGTTAGGTTCGCCATGTGTGTCATGTATGTTGAGCATCGTGTATCTACCTCATCGTTGCTACTTTTTCGTCTGTAAGGAGACAGCTTTTCTTTTCCCACCTCGATCTGAGCGTAAGAAACGGGTTAGCTGCACCAGCATGAACACTGCAGTAGTGAAAACGGCCAGCGTCACCTTAGTCATATCCATTATCGGCTGCACTCGCACGCCTTCCGGCGTCATGACAATCACAGCGATGGGACGGCTGCGGACTCCACCACCCACACCTGTCCCCTTCCCTACAGGCAGCGTTTTCTGACCGGTGTTCCCGTTCGGCCCGCCGCCCATCCCCATGCCACCACCCATTGAGACCTCAGCACATGGAATAATGACCGTATCTCCACGCTGCACCGGCTCACCGAAAACCATATGGACGCTTGCTATGCTTGCCATTTTGTTCATAACTTCTGCCGAGGCGGAAGTCATGGACTGCATTTCTTTTTCCAGGTTTATCATCATCTATTCCTCCTTTGTTTTTTTAGTATACTGATGCCTCGTCTCCAGAACGAGACGACGAGAGCACCACATGCTAACCCGGTCAGTGCCATCACAATGATGGAGCGGCTGGGCGCGAAGTGGCTCGTCAAAGCCTGCGCCTTTGCCAGCCATTCCTCAACTTTGAGGCCGACACCCTGAGGAAACAACTGCTTCACGACCTGACGCACGAACACATTCTGTTTCCTCTGGCCAAACGCCTCGCACGCTCGTTTATGCAAGTATTCCGCACCCGCTCGTCGGTAAAGTTAGAGGCGATAAATGTCAATGCCGCCCATAGTGATATGCGTGACGAAATGGATCCGAACTGGCCGCTCGGAATCGACCGGAGCGATGGCGAAATCGGGGGGCTGTTCCGGGAGGTTGACCACGTAGCGTAGCTTCTGCCTCGTGGTTTCCCAGATATGCGGCCCTTCGTAATAGCCATCATGAACCTTCCTGCCGCCCGCCAGGGCGGTGCCTTCCAGCGTGAATTGGACGGAGCGCGGCAGAAAAATCTCCACGCCGCCCATGGTGACGCCGATCTCCAGGCGATACTCTCCAGGCTCGATCGGTGCGCTCACCAGATCGATCACTGTGCTGCTCATGAGCGTGTTGATGCTTCCCTGCTCAAACAACTGCATTCCGGAGTGCGAAATCGAGTACACCTGACCACCAATGCCCGACCACAGAGGCACACTCGCTCTTTTCGCCGCAACAGGTTGATCAGGGAATGCACCCGATTCGATGCGTATCACTTCCACAGTACAGTTCGTCAGTGCCGCTCCAATGGCACCAACTGCGGCCAGCACAGGTGCCACCAGGATGCCGACCACGCCAATAGTGAGGGGGATCTCCAGGATGGCGGCATGCCCCTCTTGTTTGATGATGATGCGGCGCACGTTACCTTCGTGAATCAGATGCTCCACGGTGGTAACGAGTTGGTCACCCATGACATGCAGTTCTTCGCGATACTCTTGACCTTGATGTTGCCCGGTAAAGGGCGCATTTGGATCTGTTTGTGTCATTTTCTCTCTCCTTATATATATCGCCGTCTTTTTACACTCTTACCTCCCTCATACTACCCGATCACCTTCACAGATTCCTCTCATATCGCCGATATCTCTCACACTCCCATCACAATTAGCAATTGACTCGAGCGAACCTGATAAAGATTGTGATGGGCTTGCGATGGAGTAACTCCCTTTTGAGACGGCCCTGTGAGGCTCTTGCCGTATTCTTCTTTCAAGAAAGATGGAGTGCTGTGTCTGAGAGGCTACCCTTGAGTGCCTCCAGGTGAAGAAGCGTGTCCGACGTTCGCGCCTGCTGCCCTCAGAGGTCATGCCTCCGGACGCGCAGTAGACCTCATCTCACAGGAGGTGAACCATGTCTACCAATACAGAGAGTACCCTACCAGCAGCGCCAATGGGAGGAAAGGAAAAGGCGATGTCATCTCAGACGAAACAGCTAACACCTCAGCCTTCTGATGCAGCAAGCTCTGCTTCACCAGTCCAGGCAGCGGTAGTGCCGCAAGCCGGTCGTCTGCCGTTTATTGATAACCTGCGCATCGTACTGATTTGTGGGGTGCTTGTGGTCCACCTGGCGGTGACCTATAGAGCGTTCGGTGACTGGTATTATTACGATCCAGCCTATAATCTGCTCGCCTCAATCCTCCTGTCATTCCCAAATTTTATCGGCATGGCCACGGGCATGGGGTCTTTTTCTTGATCGCAGGCTACTTTACCCCTGGCTCCTATGATCGCAAGGGGGCCGGGCCGTTTCTGCGAGATCGGTTGGTCCGCCTGGGGATTCCTTTGCTCATCTACGATAGCCTCATCCAACCAGTCGTCGTGTATATCGCCGCAGGATTTCCCGGAGCGTATGGGAAGTTCTACACCACCTACCTGCTCACACTATCAGGCATCGGTCAAGGACCGGTGTGGTTCATCGAGGCCCTGCTCTTCTTTGTCATGCTTTACGCGCTCTGGCGCAGGTTGAATTTAAAGTGGTCACAGGTTCATCCACTTGTAACGGCATCCACCGAGTCCATCAACCCCGCTCGCGTGCATCCCTACCCAACGACTCGAGCAATTCTCCTGTATATTGTTGGCCTCGCACTGATCACCTTTGTGATTCGCATCTGGTTCCCGTTTGGCTCGTGGTTCCCACCTCTGAATCAGAATCTCGGAGAATTTCCCCAGTACATCAGCATGTTCATCCTGGGTCTCATCGCTTACCGGTGTGGGTGGTTGACCCACATCCCGAACGCTGTGGGCAAACGATGGTTCTGGGTGGCGCTCATTGACCTCGTCCTCTTCATACCCCTTGTCATATTGGGAGGAGGTCCCCTATCTATTGGCTACTTTCTTGGCGGACTCCACTGGCAAGCGTTGGTCTACGCACTCTGGGAAGCGTCCCTTGTCGTAGCTATCTCGATCAGTCTGCCGGTGCTTTTCCGTCAGCGATGGAATCGGCAAGGGAGACTGGCGAAAGACTTAGCCTCCAGTGTTTACACAGTCTACTTGATCCACCCCCTGATACTTGTTGGTTTTTCGTATACCTTCCACGTGGTGGCGCTCTATCCGCTGCTCAAATTTGGCATCGCCGTACTCATCACGTTCCCACTCTGCTTCATGGTAAGCCTCGTGATCCGCAAGATTCCCCTGGTCAACCGAGTGTTGTGAAGAACAATATCTGGCTTGTTGCTACGTGCTATTGCTACTGTATCAATCTTCTTCGTCTAAATAAACCGATGAAACCTATGCGGCTAATCCAGCGACCGAACGAATGGTGTCAGGAAGAGCAGCCATTTCTTGAAAGAAGCCGGTGACGGCATCTAAAAGTCGCTCAATCGTTTGGAAAAAGGTATTATGAGTAACGTTGCGTCGCAAATGCTTCCAGAAGCGTTCAACGGGATTGAGTTTTGGCGAGTACGTCGGCAAACAGATCAATTCGATCTGATCCTGATGAGCCGCCAGGAAAGCAAGAACGGGCCTGGCAAAATGAATCCGATAGTTATCGATGACTACATAGATCTTGCGCGAAGGCAGCGCGGTGGTGGGTTCAAAGAGTTGAGAAAGCACCGCACGAAACAAAGCGTTGTCCTTATGATCGCTGGTGGCCCAGAGCAACTTCCCGCTGACCCAATGGATCAATCCAGCCCCAGAGCGTTTCTGATTTTTACGCGGGGTCTGGATGATACGTTGGTGGCCTCGCTTACACCAACAGCGGGTGATGGTGGGCAAGAGGGCCAGGTCAATTTCATCCTCAGAATACAAGTCAATCTCTCCGGCCTCGGCTTGCTTCTGCAAGGCTTCAATCCTGGCAACCTTGCTTTCATAGTCGGGATCAGGACTCTCGACCGTGAGCACTGGACGCAACTGCTTATACTCATGCTGATGCAAGTAATAGCGCACACGGCTCTCATCCAGGGTAATCCCGGTTTCGGTTTGCAAATGCTGGGCCAGCAAAGGAGCCGTCCAATTCGAGAAAGAACACCCCACCGTTCTGGGATCGACCTCGATGAGTTCAAGCAGCCGCTTCAAGTACTCCGGGGTGATCCTGGCAGGACGCCCTCCCGAAGCTTTCGGCAACAGGGCATCCAAACGATGCTGATTGAACTCATGGATCCAACGAGCGACCGTATCCTCGCTATAAAAGGTCACCTGAGCAATGTGCGGTACGCTCATCGGCTGGGCAGACAGCAGCAGCATCTGGCATCGGGTCTTGATCAGAGGATCAGGCGTTCGATGATAGAGTTGCTGCAACACTTCTCGCTCGTGTGGCCAGAGTTCTCGCACATAGACTTCACTTGGTCTGGCTATGACTGCACCTCTTTGCTTCTTGCCGTTTTGTTCGTTAGTCTACCACGTTTCCCGCAAGGGTTTCGCCGGTTTATTTAGATAACTTTATAACAGGAGAAAAACATGCGGCGTCTGTTGATCTCCACGAGGAACGGAGCGACTCGCACGCTTTCTCCACCTGGAGTGGTACGTGTATACTATGACCACGTTCTCCTCGCGCAGATAGGCAACCGGGTTGATATACCGCTTGCCATTCTTGCGCCCCATGGAACGTGTCAGGTTCAGCTTGAAATGGGTTCGATACCGATGTAGACGACCTTAACTTTCACCTTCCGTTGAAGCAGGCTTTGGGCATTTCTGACGAAGTGAAAGAGAGAGCGCATGAACCCATATTTCTTTGCCAGTGCCGCCGAAGCCGCAGTACACTCCTGGGATCCTGTTAGAATGCGAGCGTTTCCCACGCTCATCGCTCCGGTGACTTTGCCACTGTAGGTACACGGAGCGAGCGTGACCCGTGCAGTATGGCGAAGACGTTTGAGCTTACCCGCGTCCCCGTGTGTTTCAACATAGATCATCCCAGAACGTTGAGCGAACCACACCGGTGTCGTCACGGCCTGCTCAGACTTGCGGAATGTCGTCAAAGCGATACATTGCGCCTTTCTGAGATCAGGGAAGATTGCGTTCTCTATAGTTGTAGACATAATTTAACTCCCGTGAGATTGGTATCTGTTCCGTCCTTGAGGACACCTTCCGTGTCTGGCTACCCCTCCTGTGTGATATGCTCCCTCACCTGGAAGTGTTTCTCGTCACCTGACGGACAGTGCAATCTCGTCTTGTTAGAAGTATAAGGCGGGAGCCTCACATAGCCATCACAAAAGGGAACTTCTCCATCACACGCCCGTCATAGCAGGAAGCTCCCATGTGAGGACGCGACCAATGCCGATGCGGATCAGCACTCGCTCTTCATGGATGTGGCTTTCACCTCGGCCTGTGCCGACTCAATCGTGGAGTTGTCCAGACCATAGCCGCTCTCGATCAGGTCTTTGAGACGCGTGGCGAAGCGTGCTGCCGGGGCACCATCGATCAGATCATGATTGAAGCTGATCGTCAGACTCAGATAGTCTCGGATAGCGATGTGTCCATCAACGACGCCCGGTTTCTCGCCAATACCGCCCACGGTAATCACGAGAGAATGGGAGGCGAGAGGGATTCCCCATCCGGTTCCTTTCCCAAACATCCCTGCTGCTGTTATGCCCACCGTCCCCCGGTACTTCTTCCTCATCTGGGGAGACCTTTCAGTCATCCACGCCACCACTCGAAAGGCCGGGAACAACAGCAGCCAGGGTAAGTGGATGGGCTTGAAATTCTCCCAGGCTTTTGCCACGTCCTGCACCTGGGCAGCCCTGATATCCTGATGAAGCTCTCGAAAGGTCTTGCGATTGGCGGCCCGGATGATGTGGGGCATGATTTGTTTCTGACCAGCCACGTCCCTCTCAATCGGGGTATACACATCCACCTCCTCAAACAGGACGAGGTGCTTGCTGCCTTTGCGATAGGCCTGCACGGCTTTGTACTCAGCGACGGCTTTTGCCAGACAGGTAATAAGGAACGCCGTGAACGACAGAGACTCTCCTGTGTTTGCCTGGTACTCGCGCAGGAACGCCCGCGCCCTGGTCACATCGACTTCGATCAAGCCGTGGATCAGGGGCGTGCGCTGGACGGAACGATCGGCGACTGCCTCCAGGCGTTGGATCTTCGGATACGGAACCACCTGGTAATCAGTGTGCTGCTGTTTCATT
>DATGJV010000177.1:0-5540 GCA_035295005.1 Ktedonobacteraceae bacterium
GATGGTCAACTACCCCTCTCTCTCCAGCGAGATTAGTTGACCATCACTACCCTGGATGTGACCGCGAGAGGAGAGGAGAACACGATGAGTCTCACCCTTGTATCATGGATTATCTTGCTGGCAGTGGCTGCTGTGCTGGCCAGCATAGCGCAATATCTTTTCTTCCGAAACGCCCGGAAGAAGACCGACTACGACTGGGTGTACATCGCTGGTGGAGCGCTGCTCGGTGGCTTCACCGCCACGGTGTGGTATCACGTCGGCCCTCTGGTGGCGGGCCTCTATCTTCTGCCAGCCCTGGCGGGCGCGGTCGTCCTGGGAGTAGTGGCAGAGTTGGTCTACCGGGTCTTCATTCGTCCTCGTCACGCTGCGTAGCGTTGCCACACTCAGTATGAAAGGAAACCACGTGCAGAAGCACAAAGGAGGAGAAGTATGAGAAGCACAGCAAAGATGTCTGGCACCATTCTCCCTGATGGAGAGCAACTCACCCCACCACAGCCGAGCACAGTGTCTGCTGAAACCATCTCGGCGGTCGACGCGGTCCGAGCCTTCTCCGTGATGACCGGACCCTCAGCATTCTTTGACCTGTTTCTCCTGACTAGCGTGATCGCAACGATCCGCAGAGTCCTTTTTCGCCCCCACACCACTGCCGCCAGACGACTGCACCCCCTGGCGGCCTTGGGCACGGCCCTGGCAGTTGTTTACCCGACGGTGATCCGCCCCTGGATGCCAGGCTGGGGAGCAAGCGAGCAGGAGAGGTACAAACCGCTGCCCGGAGATAACCTCGTCGCCAACCCGCTGACCACCTCCACGCGGGCCATCACGATGGAGGTGCCAGTCGAGGCAGTCTGGCCCTGGCTCGCGCAGATCGGACAAGATCGTGGCGGCTTTTATAGCTATGAGTGGTTGGAGAACCTGGCTGGCTGCAAGATGCACAACGCGGACTCCATCCATCCTGAGTGGCAACAGCGTGCCATCGGGGATATGGTCAAGCTGCACTGGGCGCTGGGCAACAGAGTGGCCTGCTTCGAGCCCAATCACGCGATGGTGCTTGAGGGGTGGGGAGCCTTTGTAGTGGAACCGCAAACCGCCTCGCGGTGCCGTGTCATCCTGCGCTCGCGCACCAAACGCGGATGGTCCGCGCTCTACGAGGTGCTGCTGATCGAATTGCCACACTTTCTCATGGAACGCCAGATGTTGCTCGGCCTCAAAAAGCGGGCCGAACACGGCTGGCGACAGCGGTTTGCTCGGATGCAAGAAAGCAAAGGAGAAACATCATGAAACACAAAGGAAGGCGCATGGCACTTGCAGGCATGGAAATCTTTATCGGTCTGGGTGCTCTGGGTGGAGGGGTTGCCGTGCTCACCGGTGCGTTTGACCGCTGGTTGCCTCTCACCTGGCTGGCAGACACCCCTTTCCCCGACTACCTCATTCCTGGCCTGGTGCTGCTCATTGTTGTCGGAGGTGGAATGCTCCTGGCTGCATCTACGGCGTTTGTCCAGCACGAATGGGCGGTGCTCCTCCAAGCTTGTATGGGTCTGATCATGATTGGCTTCGAGGCCGTGGAAGCGGTCATCATTGACCGGTACCCGCAAGCCGTAGTTGCCAGCACCGTCGTCCAACAGATCCTTTTCTCGGGGCTGGGTGTGGCGCTCCTGGGACTGGCGATTTCTCTCTGGCTGAGCGAGTATCGCAGTCATAGTGCGTTCATCCGCCATGTCCGTCATGCGTAACGCGAAGAAGGAGCACAAGGAGGAAGAGCGATGAAGGATCAGTGCCTGCGAAAAGAGCCCTGGCTCTTTTCCAGGAAGGAGAGGAAACAAGTATGAAAGCGATCATTATCTACGATTCCCTGTATGGAAATACGGAGCAAATCGCTCACGCCATTGGTGATGGTCTGACAGGGGAGGTGAACGTCGTGCGGGTCGACGACGCGCATGCTTCCGAGCTGAAGTCGTTTGACCTGCTCATGGTGGGTTCACCAGTTCATGGCGGCAGGGCCACCCCGAAAATAGACGCGTTTGTCAAGCAATTGCCTGCGCACGCTCTTGAGGGCAAGCGCGTCGCTGCCTTTGATACACGGTTTGAGTCAGAAGAGCAGGGGATCGGACTTCGCATACTGATGAGGGTGATTTGCTATGCAGCTCAGCGGATCGCCAAAGCGTTGGCGAAAAAAGGCGGCAGACTGGTTGCAGAGCCGGAAGGCCTGTCTGTGTGAAACGTCAGTTTCGCACTGACGTGCGAGTTGAAGTTGCTGAAATTGCTATTCGTGCATCGAGAAAACTGAGGTCATCGACCTGTTCCCCTTGCCTTTGCCGTTCGCGTAACACTTCCTGGATTTTCTTCACTGCCATTTTGAAAACCTTGACGAAGACAAGAGAGTCTACATCGTAGTAATCAGGGAGGGCTGCTTTTGGATTTATGCCAATCTCTCTGAAGTGGGTCACCGCAACATCAAATATCGGTTTATCAATTTCTTCCGACATGTTTTTTTCTGTCCTGCTGAACTACCTCTCTTCATACTGAAGAGGATAGTAACATTGTTGAGGATGAAGGAGTGGTAATCCTCAAGATAGCTTTACAGGTAGGATACTATCTGTTTGCGTTCTTTTCTGTCAAGGAGATGGACACATGTGGGACCAGAGCAGCAAAAAACCTGCGTACTTTCAAATTTACAGTGGGCTCTCATTTTGCATGAGATAGCCATATGCAGTGACACAGCGCACTGTCAACCCCAGTGGCTGTATCATTTTGCGTATCGCACTCATATGCTTGCCGAAAAGCCCTCTGTCTCGTTGCAGGTCAAAACTGCCTTCAACCAGTTCCTCAAACGACACAGCCTCGTCCGCATGCTCAAGTAAAATGATGAGCATGCGATACGCGGTTGGCGAAAAGAGCAGCACCTGCTGACCATCAACCAGCAGGAAACAGGCGGCATCACAACGTTGCAAACGATGCGTGTTGATGGTTGCGACTTCAACCAGTGTAGCATGGTGGGCGCTGGCTTTGCTCCTGCCTCTGTTGGGTACGTTGATGCGAGCGGATACATGAGATGGCGATGTCAATGAAGTGACCTCCTGAATAGAGAATGGTGGAACCCGTGTATGATGAGCTTGAGGACGACGGAAAGAAATGCGGATAGCGTAACAGGTTTCTCTCAGTGCTGGCGTAAGTTGCGACCGGTGACTGGCAGGGAGATGAACGATTCGCCAATGCGTTCGATGATACGCAGTGCATTCTCGAAGGGAGCGGCTCTGGATGATTCCGGCTTCCAGTGCTGCGTCAGGCTATCTGCACTGTGATTGGACGTGATAATGGTCAGGAAGCCTCTGCTGGAGCGCCGCTTTTCGATGATGCGATACAGGTGACTCAGCACGAACCGGCTGCCACATTCCACACCCAGATCATCCAGCACAAGACATTCCACCGTCTCCACCATGCGCAGCACTCTGGCTCCTTCCGTATCCTCAACCCGGTCGTTCTCATCGCCATAGCCGCGCATCAAACGTTGTGAAGCGGCTATAGCATCATAGAGTGTGCTGAAGAGGTCGCTGGCGGGGAGATACGAGCCTGTTTTTCCGGCAGCCAGAACGACCCGTAAGGCGGAAAGGGCGAGTCCCGTCTTGCCGCGTCCCAGTTGACCCCACACATAGAGACCATGTTTGTGGGTGGAGGAAGGGTGATGCAAGTATTCAAGCAAGAACGCCTGGATTTTTAACGCCGCTGTCTGCTGTTCAGAGGTATTGGGGAGACGCGAGAGGCTCTCGAACGAACAGTCATGGAGCGTGTGAGGGATCGTTGCTCGCTCAAACACGGCCTGAGTGTGTTCTGCCAGCGTACACTGGCAGCGTTGCGGCTTGCCAAATTGCGGGTGGCCCACCGGCACATCCAATCGAGTAAAACCTGCACCTTTGCAGATGGGACACGGCGGCAATGGCTTCAGTGGCGGTGGAATGTAAGGTTCAATGTGCGATACATGACTCATCGTTGTTTGCTCCTTCATTCAGATAATCACTGTGCGGTAAGATGCCTTGCGCCTGGTATTTGTGCACCAGCGCATCCAGATCGTCGCTCTCGACTGGACGGAAACGTTCCCAGCCACCGTTATACCCTGCTTTGAGGGCATCGTCGAGCGGGACAATCGCGCCGTTCCATTGCACAAGGCAGACGGGTTCAGCATCGGTATCGGAGTATGCCCAGCCAGTCCAGCCATTGGGCGTAGCTGAGCCTGTGATCGTGCCATGCTGTAACACATCCGGCATGTTCCTGAGCATCTCCACAGGAAGAGAGGATATGGGTGTTGAACTGCTACTTACCTGTGCCGGTGGGTGCATCTTCCATCGTGCTTTTGCCTGCACTCGTTGGAGCAGCCGCACAATACGTGGCTGGCCGTGGCTGCGTTCGCATTCCACGAGATGGCTCACATGCAGCGTCCCGTAATGTTCCCGCCACCAGTCGTCGCAGCACTCATCGTAAATATGGCCGATTGCTTCTGCCGTCAGGGGTAACTGCAAATTGAGCAAGATGCGAGCGGAAGCCAGTTGAAGCTGGCGCATCTTTTCATCATAGGCTTTTCCCTGTTTCTGTTCGAACACAGCAACGATATCATCTGCCGTTATGCTCAGGTGCTGTGCTTCGTCCGCCTTCTGTTGCGCGTCTATCGCAGATGCATTATCATCCGTTTTTTTCAATGAACCGGGAGCAGCAGGAGCCGTTTCGTGGAGAGAGCTATGCGCTGTTGTTTGTGCTATAGTCATCTGTTCTGTCTGTCGTTGTCTGGAAGGATTCTCTGACGTTTTCTCTGGTATTGCTCCTGTCAAACCGCACATATCGAGACTTGCACCCTGCTCGTCACGATGCTGCCCGGAAGAAGACTCGATGCCGTCATTATGCGGAATGGACACTGACGTTGTGCCGAGTGGTGACGAGGCGCAAAAGCCCTGAGCTTCGTCTTTGTGCAAGTGGAGACGGATAAACGTGGGAAGGCGTGTCTTTGCTGACCGATGAGGCGCAGTGGCCCGCCGTTGGTCATCTTCCTGCATTAGCTGGTGCAGCTCGGCGAGCTGATCGGCAATCTGCTCAACCGTCAACTCTTCGATGGGAATACCTTTCCGGGTCAAGAGTTCAATCGCATATTGTACAGGACGAAGCTGTCTTCCGGCCTCAAGAAACGTTTTGATGAGCGTGTCGAGTTTGTTAAGATGCGACTGGATACGTTGCACCTGTACCGCATACTGTTTTGTGCGGTCAAAGCGGCCGACGGGATTGGCGCGACTGACCACGTACTGGCGGTCATGGATGAGAAAATAGAGACACGCAGCAAGCCGTTTCTCCCCGCAACTGCCCATCAACTCCCACGATAGTTCCTCCTCCGACTTCCAGATAAAGCGTGAATGCTGGAGAGATGCACCGTCATGACTCTCCTCCCCTTTCGTACCATCCCAGAATTCCAGGCGTTGCAGGATACGTGCGGCTTCGATATTGAGGCCACACAGGATATAGTAGTCCCAGTAATCAATATTGAGCGGAAAATAGGAACAGTG
>DATGJV010000178.1:0-5946 GCA_035295005.1 Ktedonobacteraceae bacterium
ACATTTGCTCCTCTCTTTTCGTTAGCAAGGAACCTCCGTCAGGTATCCTTACAGGTCCATCTACAAATACCGTCAGTCCTACGCACGGCTGGTGCGCACCCATTCACTCGTGTGTTTTCTACTTCTTTTGAGGACAAAGTACACCCACAATTTCCACATCACAAAACCGGGCGCATGCAAAAGAGCCTTGTAGACAGCCTGTGGTGGGCGTAAAAGATAAAAGGCGGTGCCAATATAAAACAGCAATCCTCCAATGAGCAGCGTACTTACCAGCAATCCAGACCAGTGCCAGATAAAAAGTGAGAACACGAATGTGAGCAGGCACCAGGATACCAGCAGCGAGAGAGGGGGTGTCAGCAACTCCGCGACCGCCTCAATACGCACAAAGTCACGGTGTTTCAGACCCGCTTTGAGCAACGTCGCTACAGCTTGCCGTGTTGACTGATTGCCACTGGAGGATTCCCAGCGGATATCCTGTGTACGCATTTGTGCGAATGTAGCTGGCATCTGCGAACGCACCACGGCATCTGGTACATAGACGACGCGCTCACCATGCTCTACAATCGTCAGATAATACTGGTAATCCTCTGCCTGACCGAATGCTTGCCAGGGATAGCGTGCTAGCAAAGTATGGCTTAAACACATGCCATTCCCATTGAGAGTGGATGAACCACCCAGTCGTGTGCGACCAAGAGAACGTACATGATTCACCAGTGTCAGCGCAATCCAGCGCAACGCGGTACCTGGCGACTCTGTAACATTCAACACCGTATTGCACGCTTGCAGTGCCTGTCCGCCTCGTACCAGTTCTCGATTCATTGACAGCAGGAAGTTAGGTTCTACAACTGAATCCGCGTCCAGGATAATATAAGCATCATGAGAGTGTTTGTCTTCAGCGAGTTTCTGTAACACCCAGTTCAAGGCGTACCCTTTGCCACGCTTCACTGGATCAATGCGCTCGTAAACATGCACCCGATTATGTTCACAATCATACTCGCGGGCCAATGCAGCCGTGCTATCGCTGCAATTATCAGCCACAACATACACTGTATAACGGTCTGGGAGATAATTCAGCGCGGCAAGGCTTGCCAGCAATGTTCCAATGACTGTTTCTTCGTTATGTGCGGGTACCAGAATCGCAAAATCGGCAGGAGAAGCTGCCTTATGGCTTATACCGGTTGCCTGTACTGGTTTCCGCCCGCGCTCGCCATACATCGCGGCTACTGATAACGCACAGAGATAGAGAATCGGCAGGGCAAGCAGGATTTCGGCGCTTATGAAAAGCCATGTGAGTATTGGCACTATGAGCATAACAATACACTCTCTTTCTCTGCAAGGATACGCAACAATTGTGAGCCGCACCATTCCCAGCTATATTCAGCCTCGACCAACGCTCTACCGGCTTGACCATACGTAGAGCGCATGTGTGGATTACGTAGCAACGTCACGACAGCCTGTACGAATGTTTCCGGCGTATCTGCCACTGCCAGGTGTTCGCCAGGAACCACCACTAATCCCTCACATCCTATCGTTGTCGAAACAACAGCTTTCTGTGCCGCCAGGGCTTCCAAAATTTTGAGGCGAGTACCACTGCCAACCTGTATCGGCGCGATAGCAACTGCCGATGACATGAGGTATGGTCGTACATCAGGTACAGTACCGGTTACAGTCACTCCGGGTAAATTGGCTGCCAATCTCTGTACTTCCAGAGGTGGATTTTTGCCTACGATGAGCCATGTCGCAGTGAGAACTTGTTCCCGAATACGCGGCCAGCAGTGTTTCGCAAAGTAAAGTACCGCGTGGGTATTCGGGTAGTAATCCATTGTTCCTGTGAAAATAATTTGATCCGGTACCTCTTGAACGGGGTAATCCTCATGAAATGCTGCTATATCAACACCATTCGGCACAACTTCGATCATCTGCTCTGGAAGAAGGTCTTTCAAGAGAAGACGTTCCCGCTCGCTCACTACCAGCACAATATCAGCTTTGCGGCAATACGCCATTTCAATACGTTTGAGGATACGGCTTTCACGCCAGTTATACCATTTGCGTAGCGATGCCTTTTCGCGCTGATAGATACGTTGGAGTAGCTCATGCTCAATATTATGCTGGTCAATGATGGCAAGAACATCAGCCGGCAGCGTATAGCCAGCCATCAGTGAACTTTCAAATATGACGCCATCGTAATGTTCACGCGCTAACATGGCATCCAATGTATCTTGAACTTCCAGTGACATATGTAAATCGAGCAGGTACGATTGACCACGGGCAACGCTCACAAACTGCTGCAACCGCTTTGTCTTATTTATGGCGTTCATGACATGTGGAATCACCTGTAGCTCATGCGTCAGGGACTGCAGGTGAGCCATAACAGTCCCGGCCTCTAGCTCGGCACTATTGACAAACGCCAGCAACGAGACCGTGTGCTTGCGAGCCAGTGCTTGCAAGAGGTGATAGTTACGAGCGTTAGCGCCGCCCGTTGGTGAGGGCAAGTTGGGCGTTAGCATCAGTAGCTTCATGTGCAGGTGCGTCCTCCTTTGTGTCGAAAGCTGGAAGTTTCATGAGAATACCGGCAAGCAAGCCAAGATAGATCACATTGCGATAGAAATACAACTGGTAATCAGCGTAGGCAACTATGATTTCCATAACGGTGACGCTGACAACAAAGATGGCAACCAGTTGCAAGTAGCGATCTCGGAGACGGCGAGCGATAAGGCAACCGCGCACAATGATAGAGCCAATGAGAAACCAGAAAGCCCCAAAACCAATTGGCCCCAGCCTCATCCAGACCCAGTAGATGGTATTATGCGGAATATACAGATAATAGGGGTCTAAAATCAAAATATTGGGCAGAGGAATCGGCTCAAGAAACTGCTTTCCGAAGCCCATACCCATCGGGTTTAGACGCAACGTATATTTCAAGTCATAATTTTCGATATTGCGGTAGAGATTTGATGCCTCTTCAGTGGCATCAGGATAAAAGATCGAGACAACTGCGCGAGCAGGCTCACCGATGCTGCCCGAAGATTTGTAAAAAGCCGCGACATAAGCAGCACCAAGTATGACAGTAAGCAGTAAGGTGATGGCGAGCCATGTACGTGCCTTCGGCTTGACAATGAACACAAGAATCCACGCCACCAGAAGGCCAATCAGTAAGGCAAGATAGTCCGCACGACGCTGATTCGCGACGGTGGCAACGATCAGGAAAGGCAAAATAGCTAACGCTGTGTATAATTGCGGGCGATAGCGATAATGCAAACAAAACAAAACGACAAGCAAGATAATGGCGATAAAGAAGAACGATTCTTCATGCGCCATAATTTCATGATGTCCAAGCAAGCTCCCATGATACAGGACGAGATAGATATAGACGCCTTCAAGAGATTTTACTCCTGCGCTCAGAATAACCAGCCAGAGGAAGAGGCGGACATGTTTCTTATGTGAGATAAGATTATACGCCAGCAAATATGAGAGAAAAAGATACCAGAAAGGTCGTACTTCCAGCACAATAATTTTCAAATTGCCCCCACTCGTCAGACCATGCACAACTCCATAGGCAACACAAAGTATAAAGAGCAGAAAAGGCCAGAATAGCTCGCCACCATAGAGCAATCGTTCCCGCCTGACAAAGCGATGGCATATCAGAACAAAAAAGATGAAAAGCATCAGAAAACCGATTGGACGCTCGATCAATCCATCGTAACGAGGGGGCCAGTAAAAGACGTACAGTGAATAGAGAGGTTTCCCATTCACAAGGAGTGCTTCCTGCTCAACAAGCAAAGCGGACGCGGCAATCATATAAAAGCCAACCACAGGCCAGGTAACTATCGAGGCGATGACTGCCAGAACGATAATACTCCCTAACAGATAGCTAAAGCCAATCATCAAGCCCAGCATGATTAAGAGAGGGGTAACGAGAAAAACTGCAACGAAAATACCTGCGAACAGAAGCGTATCGCTACGCTTCTGCTCATGGTCTATCGTAGCAGTCGTCTGGTAGGTTGCGAGATAAGCTGGTGATTTCATGCCCTACTCCACCTTTAAGCAAAAGTTATATATAGCATCACACCGATAATCGCAGTTATGAGGAGTAATCGCGTCCAAAAGTGAAACTTTCGGGCGAACAACCCCAAACCCAGAAAAACCACCAGCATCACAGAAATCGTCTTCATTGCACATTCCAATCTAGCGATACGCTATACAAGCTGGCGAATCCAACGCGGTATCTGACTTTGCACCTGGTTTAAGAGCAAACCATATACAGATGCCTCTTTGAGCTGCGCACACGTTTCCGCAACGAGCGCACCAGGAGTTATCCCCGCACGCACCACAACAACCAGCGTTTCGACGTTACTGGCCGCCAGTACACCATAGGCTGAAGACATGACAGGCGGTAGATCAACAATCAGTAATTCACCTGCGGAACCAAAGATGTTCGATAATTTCTTCTGCTGGATCTGTTGCAACAACTTCACCGCATCTCTGTGACCATTACCAGCAGGAATCACGGTAAGATTGTTCCCGATGTGGTGGCGAATAGCCATCTCGCTACATTCTCCACGCAACCACTCAGCTAATCCAGGCGTTGGCGCAAAGCCAAAGTGACTGTGGAAAATCGGATTTTCCCAATTACATTCAAGCAATGTGACCGGTTCACTGCTGTCTTTCGCTAACTCGCTTGCCGCAAGCATTGCCAGGAACGATTTGCCTTCACCACGCAGCGAGCTGGTAAAACCAAGACTTTGGATGGGTGATTGCTCACGAAAGAAGAGCGAAACACAGAGCTGGCGGGATTGCTCCCGTATCTTTTGTGCCAATGCAGCATCTTGTTTTGCTTTCTCATGAGCTTTTTGCAACTTCCCCTTTTTCTGCGACACCTTCACAGCAGGGACACCCACCGGGTATGGAGTTGCTGGCAGCGATGGCGGTAGCGGTGTCTCTATTTCCGCAGGAAATGTTGGAAAAGACATATCATCAGGTAATAGTGCTTCCACTGGTGATACTGCTTGCTCGCCAGTTTCTTCCGCGAGTACCGCGTCCGAATCCTGCTCTTCCTCTTCCGATGCCGCTGTTACAGTCTCCCCCGTATCCTGTATTTGCTCCTCCGTGAAAAACGGAACCAATTCTTCTTCCGCTTCGTCAGACTCTGGTGGTGCAGCTTCCTCTGTATCGGTTACCAGTGATACAACTGGCATTTCTTCCTCAACAGGAGATGCTAAAGCACGACGGGTGTCCTCTTCCACCAACGTACTCGACATATAGCGGTATAGTCCATTGTTATACGCAAACTTTTGTGTCACGGAATCAGGATCTTCTTGCATAACTTCTCCTCACAGACTAACAACTACTTCGCTTTCTTACTGCCCGGCACCGTACATCGTGATCAATCATCGTACATCTTCAAGCATCATGCGCTTCCCTGCTGTACTGACTCAACCAGTAACAATACGGACGTATCATTGAGTTGGGGAATTTGCATGACAATTGGCAACGCGATCAGCTGCTGCAAATCGAGTGGACTGTGAATGGTGCGGTCGCGGCGCGATGAAATGATGACATAGAGAACGAATGCCAGCAATGCCACAGCCAGTCCAACACCACCACCGATGAGGTAATCCTTCGTGCGCGAAACAGGCACATATGGTATAGCAGGAGCATCCAGTACCTTAAAAAGGTTGGCAGAACTCTGGCCTTGCGCATTGATTTCCTGATTGATCGTGTCAATACTCGCCTGAATATTCGCGACCGTTGCCTGTGCTTGCTGCGACTGCGCATGGAGCAGCGTATACTGCGGGTCTGTCAGCAGTTCACTCTGTGTTAAATTCGAGTGAGCCGCAATATAATTTGCTTCTGCCGCCACTGCTTGAGCAGCAGTATTTTTGGCGTTGACCAGTTGGGTCTGGTCGCCTTCAAGCAATATTTTAGCCTCCACAGAGGTAAACCCTT